>JAKSCJ010000157.1 GCA_022360675.1 Lysobacterales bacterium | reverse complement strand
CAAACCAATATCATTAGAACCCACACCGCTGACCAAAGCGGTTTGATACAGCAGCGCTTGGTCAAGCTTGGTAATCGCCATCAAGGCTTGGCCGGTATCGGGCACATAGAACAGTGGAAAATAGCCTTCGTGACGCAGGCTTTGCGCTAGCTCCACCTTCGCCAGTGCGATGCTTGAAAACATCCATACACAACATAAAAACCCAAGACCTAACCATCGCCGCAGCATGCGCGCTCTCCCCAGTTGCTTTAAATATCTGCCGATAAATAATTCACAGTGAAGGGCTATTAAACCACAGCCTTTCATCGCTGTAGCGACAAACGAAAGCATATTAGCTACTGCCAATGAATTTGACTTTAGTGGATGCGAAAATAGCGTTCATCAACCATTCAGTAACGATTCAGACCCCGTTTAGGTGCACAGTGCTTCAATAGGCTCCAAGCAGAAAGCACAAACAAACAAATACAAAAACATTTGGAGGTCATTATGTATCGTTGGTTGATAGCCTTATTACTCGTTATTGTTGCTCAACAACCGGTTTGGGCGGGTCAGAAACATCATTATGGCTACGACGATCATTACGAACACTATGATCGTTCAGAGTTAGTCGATGCTGCCGATCGCTTGGTGCGCCGGGCGAAGAAACTCCAAAAGACGCTACGCCGCGAAACCGGCTATGCTGCCATTAGTTTTCAAGCGCGTGAGCTGCTGCATGCCAGCCGTGCCTTACGCGAAGACATTAAATACGACATTCCCACGCGTAAATTACGCCGCCGTCTACGTGAACTGTCGAATTGTTTGTATGAGCTGAAAGATAATTTTTATAGCCACGACTATGAATATTTATCACACAAAGCTGAAAAGCGACTGCACAAAACCGTGGCCGCGCTGGATCGCTTAGAGCGCAAAGTGAACGCCATTCCGCAACAATATTCGTACCACTATGAACCGCGTGCTTACGGCTCACGCGATTACAACCGCCGCCGCTAGTCTGCTTCATACACGACAAGCAACACTAGCCCAAGCGTCTATACATTCACTCCTAAATCCCTCTAAATCAGGGTTCGGCGGCTCACCCAGGGCCGCCTTTCTTTATCTGCATAAAGCCTTCCTTAGAACAACTCAATCATTACTCGCTACATTAGCTAAACATGACTTTATTTAGTTTAAGCTTGGCCGCAAAAGCATTTTATTTTTCAATACAGCACATTTTTTTGCCCCCCGGAAATGTTTCGGATTGAACCGAAAACACTGAATATTTACCGTTCCCAAATCATCTATGCAACTCACGCTAAAACAAAACCACTGGTTCTAATAGTTTTCAGTTGGCAATTTGGGTGATAGAATTCGCCTACCTGAGCTTTCAAGCCTTTGATTATGGCGCGGAAGCGCTCAGGGTAAGTCGAGGATTTGCCGAAAAATAACAACAAAACTCAACGAGCCTTAAGCGTTTTTACGTTCAATGGATAATCAAAGTGACCTTGGAGGTCGAGGGTATGAGTCATCTTGCCATTTTTGGCAACTCCTTCCGTCGGCTCTATAACTCGCTAGAGCATAGAATCGACAAAAGGATTCTGAACCAAGAAGTACGCTCGGTTCATCAGCTCGGTGGTGGCCGATCACCAATTACTGCGTGCGCCGCACTCAGTAAGATCTGGCCCACTGTTAAGCAGATGGACGAGTCTGTACATCTCAAGTCAGTATCCAGTCCTGTGGGTGTCAACGCCCAGGGTAAATCTTCGCGTTGGAATTTCACTTTTGAACTGCACCATAGACGAGCGCGCCTGCAGTGCGCTTGGCTGTTGCCGTGGGATCAGCACAGCAAAACTTTCGAAAGCGCCATCTTAGATATTAGCGCTGTGCCCTACCCGCCTAAAAACAGTACGTATCGTCAAATGGTGATGCAGGGAAAAATGCTGTGTCGAGAGCTTACGGTGCTGTGGCACCAAGAGCGACGCAAAAGACCCGATTTACCGCTTCATTTCAGAGATACCGACATCGCGATTCGGGAGTTAATGCAGCAAGGGCTGAATATTGGCTCGAACCGCTTTGTGCTCACCAGTAACCGATCGAGTAACGGCAAAATGAACTGGTTAGCGCAAATGGACGAATACATGTTTTACACCGACTTTTTAAAGCCGGACCAGCTAGAGGCCTAATCAGGAGGTTACATAGGCCAAACCAAAGCGCATACATAAAAGGCGGAAAACGCCAATCGGACAGAGTAAAAAGGCGTGGTTAGGACAGTGACCACGCCTTTTTATTTGCTTTTTTTGCAATGTGGTTTAAAAAACCGTTAGCGATTCGCCAAGTGACTTAAAACAGCAATACAGCACAAAGCCGCTCACCTTAAAGCCGGCTTACTCGCCTTCTTCATACAAGCTGGTGTCGAAAAACAACTGCTGGGTTTTAACCGCCTGGACTTCTTTAACCGTAACCACCTGCAAGGGTTTGCCATCTTTTTGCGTGCTCACCCGCTGCTTTACCTCGTAGCCCATGAGGCGCAAAAATCCATCCACCTCGTTGGCATTAATGGCTTGGTAGGGGCGATTCGGATCAAAGCCGCTGCCCGAAGCCTGTAATGACTCGACAAGACCGCGCACAATCCATTGATGATATTGGCCACGCTCGTCGTCGCCCAGCTGAAACGCGCACACCATTGCGCCATAGTGGCTTTGAATACTGGTGTAATCCAAAGCGAGCGCTTGTTGCGCTAGGTTTTCGCAATCGCTGAACAGGTTTTGATCCATAGCGCGGAACAATGCACGGTTTAACTTCATGCTTTTGCGGCTATTGCTGGCATATTTAGGGGTTTGCAAAAAACCCAAACGTAAGGCGGTAAAGTCCACCTCCTCACTTCCTTGTAAAATGCGCTGCCGTTGTTCTTCGTAGTCGCTGGGCAGATAAACCTGATCAATAGGCGCGGCAGAATCTACAGGTGCTGCTGGCACCAAGCCCTGGCCTGCTGCTTCATTAAATACAGGGTCTGCGGCATGAAGTTGAGCTGCAAACGCAGTACTCACCAGCACTAACGCCAAACGACGTCCACCCAAGTACTGCGCCAGCCCACGCAGGTACTCGCGTGTCTCTCCGGCAACGGAGATCTCCGATATCATGGCATTTCCTCAAACTCGATGGTAGGAACCTTTTTTGAAAACGAAAATCGCACCACTTTTTTGCCCTAATGGTGTCGATTTCTTTGCTGTGAGCCCACTGTAACTAATTTATTGAATGTACGCAGAGTTCTTATTGCTTTAGATTTTTTCTTCAAATACTCAAAGACTTATCTGCGGCATATGGTCTTTATTTGTAGTGTTTTCGGGCTCATTGTTGGCGCGTTCGGCCGATCTCGCCATCTACCAATAACAAAACTTAGGCCTGAATCCAAGTCGTCCAGGCTTGATACAAACCCCAAAGCACCAGTGCACTCCATAAACCGGCCATGATGTCGTCCATCATCACCCCAAACCCATTGGGGCATTGGCGATCAAACCAGTTGGCAGGCCAGACTTTCACGATATCGAAAAAGCGGAACACGAAAAAACCCACCACAAACCACAGCCAATCTTGCGGCACCACCATTAGGGTAAGCCACATGCCGCAAAATTCATCCCACACAATAGAGCCGTGATCGTGCACGCCCAGATGTTTACCCACCACGCCGCAAACATAAAAACCGAGCACCGTTGCCAGTACTACAACAAGCCCAAAGGCCCACAGTGGTAATAACTTCAGATACCAAGCAAAGGGCAAGGCGGCCAAGCTGCCAGCAGTACCAGGAGCAAACGGGCTTAAACCCGAACCAAAACCCATGGCGATAATACCGCTGGGACTTTTCATTAATTGTGGATCAGCGGGGATTTTCTTTGAAGTGTTCATATCCGGTCTTTGCAGCGGTCAGTAAACGGCCGTCGGGCTGCCAACAACGTATCCCTGGCTGCGCATTGATACGGCCAATAACGGTTAACGGGAGGTCTATTGCTTGGCTCAGTGCGGGTAATTGATTGATGGCGGCATCGGATAGCGTAAAGAGTAGTTCATAATCATCGCCACCACCAAGCTGCAAGGGCCAGCGCACTGCCTCAGACAACGAGTGCATGGCTGCCAGCGTGGGCAATGATGCTAATTGGATATCAACGCCCAGCTTAGTTGAGGTACGGGCACTGGAAGCGCTAAGCAGATGCTCCACATCGGTCACTAAGCCATCGGATAGATCCATTGCGGCTGTGGCCTTAACGCCATTCAAACCCGAGCTTAAAGCTTGCCCTAATGCAAGCCGGGGCTGCGGGCGCAGTAGCTCGTTGAGTGCGCTTTGATGGGGCGTTTTTTTACGGTAAAGCTCTTGGCAGGCCCAAGCAGCCGCCCCCAAGGTCCCGCTGACCACCAGATGGTCGCCGGTCTCGGCACCGCTGCGCAGTAGCGGCT
>JAKSCJ010000494.1 GCA_022360675.1 Lysobacterales bacterium | reverse complement strand
GCTTTTCCTCCTTTTCTTCTGCGGACTGCATTTTAACTCCTTGTCTTCGATTAATTTGGCGTGAACGTCGCAGGAAGAAATGACGAAAAAGTCGTGCGAATGCTGAATTGACCCTAAAGTCTCCTTTGTCACTTTATCACCTGTTCCTTTGACCTCCTCCTTCAACATGTACAAGGCGATTCTCGATGCGCTCTTTGCCACTTGGGCGTTGGAGCGTTCCTCGGAAGGAGCGCACGGATCAACGCCTAGAAATTCAATTTCGGAGGAATAATTAGTGATTTGCCGCGCACATTGATCTGATTGCTGCTGCAATGCGTCCGCTTTACCTTTAAGCGATTGCAGCTCTTTAGTTTCTTGATCGGTTTTTTCGTAAGTTTCCTTTAACTGGCTGTATTCCGTGTTTAACGCTTCTAACTCCTTTTTCTTATGAACCATCGCAGAGTCGATATCTTTAAACTCACGAATATACTTTCTGACTGATTGCTTGCCTATCCAGTACGTCAGAAATACTATAAAACTGACCGCAAAGATAATGGTCACTAATACTTCTTGATCCATAGCCCTACCTTAATTCCCTATCGATAAAATAAAGACGTAAATCAGCACGCTCCTCACAACGCTCTTTATAAACTTCCTGCGCCTCTGCTAAGCATTCCTTAATGTATTGCTTCCGCTCAGCAAGCTGCGCCTTCTCATACTGTCTCAGCGATCTTTCACGTTCTTTACGAGCTTTCTTCTCTGCCCTGAGTTGAGCTGCATGTTGTCTATCCAGTTCGCGTTGATATCGCTGAGCTTGTCGATGCGCTTGCTTATTCGCCCGGTCAATCGCTTTAATTACCTTAACCGCCGTGCGAAAGCCACTTCCTTTTCTTGGCATAAATCACTCCATTCATATGTGTCTTCAACATCATACTTTAGCATTCAGCAAAGTTTGTTCGAGAAAATTAAAATTAAGAGATACCAATAAGCAACAAAAGGAATGGCTTTGGCAGGGGCCCTCCCGGAGAGCATTTATACTTATTATCCTCACACATCCATATTCAGACTTCATTTAGCCAATTATTAAACACTCACTTTACCTGAAGATTAGAAAACTGAGCACATTCGAAAAAAAGCCAAGAAATCAAGGAATAAGTCCATTCAAATGTCGTCCCGAAAAACCTTAGTGCTCATTCAACTATTGTGTGGCAATAAACCATACCGCCCTTCATTTGGATTTTTTGTAAACTGCACGATGTTAAGGTGCTTTTGAAATTCTAACGGTGGTTGCTCATTTTCTATTAATATTATTTGGTTTTTTGAATGATGTTTTATAAGATAATGGTAAAATCTACTTTTCAAATCTGTTCCCCTTAAATCGTCCTCTTTCCCTTCCGGTTTATAATAAGCTAGTAGGGCAGAATCCAATACTAAAAAACCTGGATGTGCCAAACCCTTTTGCTGGCAGTACTCAAGCAATCCTATACTTGCTGCGGCATGAGTAACAGCTTTTAGCCCTTGCCCCCGTATACCTCTTAACTTTCCATTTATGACAAAGTCATTTTTGGATTCATCATAATGAACTTCTCCAGTGTCTGGAAAGTCCCAAGAATCCAGTATATTTTTTACAATTTTACACAGCTCATTTACTGCATGAGTCGGAACTGCGACAGAAACGCTATCCTTATTCTCATATTTAGTATCATATATGTGTTGGAGCTTTGATTTCTTCCGTTCAAGATCAACCAATTTTTCATAAGCTATGAGTGAAATGGATAACTCATTTTTACGGTCTAGCAACATAATATACTCTTCTTGAGCTTTTGCTAATTCTTGTGAAGAAATTGCTTTAACTTTTTTATCCATTTCATCAAAAAAACGGTTTACCTTACTGAACTTAAGCTTCAACAGTTCATTTTCATTATTCAATTTATCGATTGTAAAAGACAAATCATGAGATAGCTTCATGATTTTTTTTGACTCTACATTTGAGGCCATCACAATAGCCCTTATATCTTCATCACAGCCATCGCCATAGCGCTCATCATTAGGCAAAGAACCACAAAGAGGACAACTTACCCTTTCATAATGTATGAATAATGACCCTGCCTCTTCAATCGCTTTTAGTCTGTTTAAGTCGACAGCATAATGTTCTTGCAAGAGCAAAAATCGTTCTAAAAGGCTATTTATTTCCGCTTGCCTATCAAGTATAGACTCACGCTGGTTCAAAGCACTCCTTCGCGAGGACAAAAAATCACTGACCCTAGATTGCAAAGCAGCTACGCTAGCTCTTTTAGCCTCAATTTTTTTATCCAGAAAATTTAAATCACTAATAATAACAGACTTATTGAAATCACGATATTTTCCTTTTCCATTTTCTATATGTATCATTTCTTCCAGCAAATTAATTTTAGCAAGAATAATAACTTTATTTTCTTCATCTTTATCTCTCTGAGCACTCTTTTCATCATCAACACCTGTAAGAATTAACTTAAGCGCTGATAAGCTAGCTGTTTTAGCTACATACTGGTTACTCAAAAATGGAGAATCATCACGAATAATTTGTTTTTCATTAATAAGAACTAGCTTCAATAAGTCACGAAAGCTAAACGACTGAGTTTCTCCCTCTCTGTTTTTTATCAAATACTTACCAAGCAACCCTATTTCATTAAGCATATGACCAGAAATATTATTTACTTTACCATCGACATGCTTCACATTTAGCTTTGATTTAACCGCATCAAAACCAACTTCTTCACTGTAAAAATCACACTTACCACCATTGAAATTTCTTTCAAAAGCCCATTGTTTATCTTCCCTAGATGAAAACTTTATGAATGCAGCCTTATACCCAGACCTTTCTGGAATTTCTCGTAAGCTTTTTGCCCCTAAAAGATAATCTATAGTTTCAAGCAAGTACGTTTTTCCGGTATCGGATGGACCATATACCACATTGATACCAGCATCAAAGCTTAATCCATGAGTCTGTCCATCATTATCACGAATAAATGCGATCTCACTTATCATCATTTTATTGATTTCCATATCCCCTAAATCCTTCTTTACTGTGACTGAAACTCGCTTGCCCATTTGTCAAAAAAGCGAGATATAATTCCATTCACTTCAGCCTCAGAACACTGCCCAAACATACCTATCACCCAATCAGCCCTATCTCGAAGCTCAAGTATATAGGGTACTGTTAAGCAGTTTATAAATGGCATTGCTGTATCACTAGCCCTATACTTCATACCATGATCTGTAACTACTCGCTCAACAAGCCCACGACTCATCATAAGCATCAAGCCAGATTCAACAACATTTCTCCTTACTAACATTTCCCCTTCCCGCATCGGAATAGGGGGATGAAGACTCTCAGGCCCTTCAACATCGCCAGAATGCACCACCAAATAGTCAAAATCTATTAATCTTTTTAAGTCTAGTGATACTGGATGGCTAGCAACTAATACAATTAGAGTTCGAACTCCAGTTTCCAGTGAACTATTGAAAATGGTTTTTGATTGCACATTACTCATTATCTAACCAACCCAACCGATTACTATCTACAAGCTGGTGACAAATTCCTTGTTTATCAGCAGTTTTTGTGACACTAGCAAGGGGGTTTGATTCTATAATCACAGATACTGAACATTTTATGGTTTCTTTCATACGTTCATAAGGTGATTTGTAATCGTCTTCGCAAGTATCAACAACACCATAATAAATGTCATCCTGAAGCTGCCCAAAGGTACCCTCGGGGACATTATCACGAGAGAAATTTCTTAAAGATTCGGCATGATAGAAACGCTCTCTTTGTCTGTCAAAATCTCTATCGAACTTTTTATGCTGAGCCAGATCAGCAAGCGAAAAGCTATCTATGTCATGCTCTATTGAAGATGCATAAGTTGCTAGAAGCTGCTGTGCATACCGGCGTTCAATGCCAGTATGTTTTGATACAGGTATTTCAGGCTCCGGCCTAACTCCAAGCCCACCACCAAATCGAACAGCGTGGTTCTGCGTCTTAGCATGCCCCTCAATCATTTCAACCAGAGTAACGGAAGAGAAAATAGAAAAATCAAATTCTTGAAAGTGCTGGAGAAGACTAGACTCTAAAACTACGGAATCTTTATCTGTTATTTTTTCTTGGCAGTGATCTCGCCATTTTTTCTTGAGCTCATCCTCGAGTTGGCTCGGATTGGCCAACAACTTTCCTAAAGTTGTCCCAAGCTGCTTTGGCGCCACGAAGTAATAGTTTTTTGGCGGCGGATAATCACCCTTGTACGTATAGTAAATAATTTTTCCAAACTCTAGCCAGACGTCACTTGGATACAAAGGGTGATCATAATATTTGCACTGATAGTTGTCCCAACCACCATCAAAAGTGCTATCTTCAAAAAAACCTACAACATCAAGACCTTTATCCCCTGCACCTGCATATCGCTGAATCTTGTAATATTTACTTTCTAGAGAACTGACCCATTCTACTGTAAACTCCTCCCATTCATCTTCGGAGAAAAGCTCAATGCGCTTAGTTTTAGGAATTGGGATACCAAAGTTCACATGCTCAGCGTTATATAGGCCCGAACATATTTTGGGTTTAATATCTTTAAAACTATGATCAGCCATCCTTGCTTACCTTGTAGCCTTGCACATGGTGCGTTGATTAGTAAGTAACATCCCTGTTCTCAATTTATCACGAGCGTTGCCTTTTCAACACTTACAACAGGTTTAATTTTCTAGCTCTACTGTCACAACCGATTCAATAATCACAACACCAGAGCGACCACATTCACCTCAATGCTGCCAAACGTCGAAATACAACCTCGTTGTACGATTTAGAATTACTACTCCCACTCAATAGTAGCCGGCGGTTTACTAGAAATATCATAAACCACTCGAGAAACCCCACTGATGTCATTAATAATCCGCCGCGACACAAGGTCCAACAAATCCCATGGCAATCGTGCCGCGCGGGCGGTCACGAAGTCGACGGTTTCGACGGCACGCAGTGAAATGACGTAGGCGTAGCGGCGGGCGTCGCCGACGACGCCGACGGATTTTACGGGGAGGAATACCGCGAAGGCTTGGGCTACATCGTGGTAGAAGCCGGCTTTGGTGAGTTCTTCGATGAAGATGTGATCGGCTTTGGCTAGGATCTCGGTGTATTCGGGTTTGATTTCACCCAAGATACGTACGCCTAAGCCCGGTCCGGGGAAGGGGTGGCGTTGGATCATTTCGCGGGCTAAGCCTAGTTCGGCACCCATGCGGCGGACTTCGTCTTTGAAGAGTTCGCGTAGGGGTTCTAGTAACTTTAGCTTCATGTAATCGGGTAAGCCGCCCACATTGTGGTGCGATTTAATCACATGGGCTTTACCGGTTTTAGAACCGGCCGACTCAATCACATCGGGATAAATAGTACCTTGGGCTAACCACTTCACACCTTCTAAGCGATTAGATTCTTCCTCGAATACCTCGATAAACACACGGCCAATAATCTTGCGTTTGGCTTCGGGATCGCTCTCGCCTTCTAAGGCTTTTAAGAAGCGTTCGCCCGCATCCACTTTAATGAGATTAATGCCCATGTGTTGACCGAAGGTGGCCATCACTTGATCGGCTTCGCCGTAACGCAACAAACCGGTATCGACGAAAATGCACACCAGTTGATCGCCAATGGCTTTGTGCAATAAAGCCGCCACCACGGCTGAATCTACACCGCCGGATAAACCCAACAGCACTTGCTCGTTACCTACTTGGGCGCGGACGCGTTCGATTTGATCGTCGATGATCGCGTCGATGCTCCAGTTGGCTTCGGCTTGGCAGATATCGCGTACGAAGCGCTCTAAAATGCGTTTGCCTTGGGCCGTGTGGGTGACTTCGGGGTGGAATTGCACGCCGTAGAAGCGACGTTCTTCATCGGCCATACCGGCCAAGGGTGCCGACTCGGTTCCGCACAGGCGTTTAAAGCCTTCAGGCAAGCTGGCGACGCGATCGCCGTGGCTCATCCATACATCCAAGTGTGCGGTGCCGTTGTCGTCCACTTCGTCTTCGATGCCTTGCAGCAAGGCACCGGCTTGATCAACCGCTACTTTGGCATAGCCGAATTCTTTGTGATCACAGGCTTCCACCGCGCCACCCAATTGGGCGGCCATGGTTTGCATGCCGTAGCAAATGCCCAGCACGGGAATGCCCAGCTCGAACACTAATTGCGGCACGCGTGGCGAGAGATCGCCTTCGGTGGTGGATTCGGGACTGCCGGAGAGGATAATCCCCACCGGCGCGAAGTCGCGAATGGCCTGTTCATCCACATCCCAAGCCATGATCTCGCTATAAACACCAATTTCGCGCACGCGGCGCGCAATCAGCTGAGTGTATTGGGAACCGAAGTCCAGAATCAATAATCGATGGGCGTGGATATCGCTCATGGCTTACATCACTTTGTAATTGGGGGCTTCTTTGGTGATGGAGACATCGTGGGGATGGCTTTCATGGGTGCCCGCCGAGGTCACACGAACAAACGACGGTTGAGAGCGCATGGCGCTGATGCTGCCACAACCCACATAACCCATGGAGGCACGCACGCCACCCACTAATTGATGCACCACGCTCGACAGCGGACCTTTATACGGAACACGGCCTTCGATACCTTCGGGAACCAGTTTCTTTTCGTCCACTTCGGCCTGGAAGTAACGATCGGAAGAACCCTTCGACATCGCGCCCAAAGAACCCATGCCACGGTACGATTTATACGAACGACCTTGGAATAATTCCACTTCGCCCGGCGCTTCTTCAGTGCCGGCGAACAGGCCACCCAGCATTACAGTGTAAGCACCGGCAGCTAAAGCTTTGGCGATATCACCCGAGAAACGGATACCACCGTCGGCAATCAGCGGAACGCCAGTGCCTTCTAAGGCGGCAGCCACATCGGCCACGGCGGTCACCTGGGGCACGCCCACACCGGCCACCACACGGGTGGTACAAATAGAACCCGGGCCCACGCCAACTTTCACGCCATCGGCTCCGGCTTCAACCAATGCCAAGGCCGCTTCGCCGGTGACGATGTTGCCACCAATCACCTGCACTTGCGGGTAGTTGGTTTTAACCCAACGCACGCGATCCAAGACGCCTTGGGAATGACCGTGGGCGGTATCGACAATAATCACATCCACACCGGCTTGCACCAGCGCGGCCACGCGCTCTTCGGTGTCACCACCGGCACCCACCGCAGCGGCCACCAGCAATTGCTCGGCCGAGTCTTTAGCAGCGTTGGGGAAGTCGCGGGATTTTTGGATATCTTTAACGGTGATCAAACCGCGCAGTTTGAACTCGTCGCTCACCACCAGTACTTTCTCGATACGGTGGCGATGCAGCAGTTCTAAGACTTCGTCTTGGCAAGCGTTTTCGTTCACCGTTACCAAATCGTCTTTGCGCGTCATGATATTGCGAACGGGATCGTCCAGTTTACGTTCGAAGCGCATATCACGGCTGGTGACGATACCCACCAGCTCGTCGCCGTCGACCACGGGCACACCAGAAATATTATGCGCGCGGGTTAACTGCAGCACTTCGCGGATCGTGGTATAAGGACCAACGGTGATGGGATCTTTGATCACACCGGCTTCGTATTTTTTAACCGCCCGGACCTGGTCGGCCTGGCGTTCAATCGTCATGTTCTTATGAATGACACCGATACCGCCCTCTTGGGCCATGGCAATCGCTAAACGGGCCTCGGTTACGGTGTCCATGGCGGCAGAAACCATGGGATATTTAAGCGAATGTCGCGGGTAAACTGAGTGCTCAGGTCCACATCGCGCGGCAGCACTTCGGAATGGGCAGGGACGAGGGAAACGTCATCAAAGGTGAGAGCTTCCTTAAGCAAGCGCATAGGGGACAACCTCCGCCGTGGGTCGGATAAAATTCTCCCATTTTAGCACGCAAAAATTAGTTTGGTCCATCGACATCATTAACATACCGATAAAATGCGATCAGCTACGTTGATTCGTTGTACCTAAACCTCAATTCAGCACCGCCTATGAGTCGACTCAAAGTGTCGACCCAAGAAAAGGAACCCGGCATGCAACTCGCATTTTCAGAAACCTCTCCTTATGTGCGCAAAGTGCGTATCTGCGCCATCGAACGTGGCTTGGCCGACAACATCGAGCTGGTGCCCACCACGGTGTTACCCACGGAGAAAAACCCCGAATACACCCGCGATGGCAATCCGCTGGGCAAGATCCCGGCGCTGCGCTTGGATTGCGGCCAAGTGATCTACAACTCAGGCGTGATTTGCGAATATCTCGATAGCTTGCCGGGCGGCGATCAACTCATTCCCGCCGATGCCAGCCGTTGGGCGGTGCTAACACAACATCATCTGGCCAGCGGTATTTTGGATGCGCTAGTGGCTTTGCGTTATGAAACCTGGCTACGCCCTGAAAACCTGCGTTGGAGCGACTGGGCCGAGGGCCAGCAACGCAAAGCCTTCCAGGCCATGGATTGGTTTGAGGCCCACCCCGAAATGCGCCACGGCCCGCTGAATCTCGCGCAGATCAGCCTAGGCTGTGCGTTGGGTTATTGGAACTTTCGTTTTGCCGATTTGGATTGGCGCCAATACAGCGGCCTTAAAGCCTGGTATGCCGAGTTCTCCCAACGCCCCAGCATGCAAGCAACCCAGCCACCCGCCTAATGCCGTTGTTATGAACACCCATACTCACTCAACATGGCACTGAACATTCCTCACTAAAAGCGAGTCTCAATGTAAGGTTTAGCTCGTGACAATCATCACTAGTGAGCGCCGAACTAAAATGAGAAGCTAGGCTCAAGTCGAGAAATCGAAGACTCAAGGAATCAACATCATGTTACAAACTATGGGCTGGGTATTATTTGGATTTGCGATCTGGGGTTTGGCCATTTTGTTGCACGCGCTGCAACGCCGCTTTGCACCCGATATGGGCGACGGTAGTGGCACCGAACACACCAAAAAAGGTAGCAATTGGAAGCAATCGTTGGGTTTAACTAGCGACAGTTGGGGCCTGGGTATGGGCGACGATGAAGACACCGAAGCGCTTCATCAAGAGCAACGCCGCTTAGAGGCCGAGGTGAAAGAACTGCGCGAACGGGTGCAGGTTTTAGAAACCATTGTGACCGATAAAAAATTCCAGTTTGATCAAGAATTAAATCGTGATCAGTGATGAGTTGATCGATAAGATCACTGCGCCAAACACAAACATCAACACATAAGGCCCGGTCTTACCCGGGCCTTTTCTCATGAATCGGTTTTCACTCGTTCAGGCGATCTCACCATTTTGCTGACCGTAGTCGATACCCAAGGTTTTACCGCCAACCAGGCTTTCAATTTACAGATGGCCAAGGTATTGCAGGCCATGGTTCGGCTGGAACAACGGTTGGGCACTTCCATTCTCCATCGCGTCGAGCGACGCTTAAGCCTGTAAAACGCTCAACGGCACCGAGTGCGCGTTTTTCAAGGCCACTTTTGTTGCAATTTTTGAAAAGGTTTGTTGCTTTCTTTGATCTCCCAAAGCGCGCAAGCTTCCCCTAAGATAGCTCTGCAATAGCCGTTACGGAGCGCGTCATGTTTCCCCCTCTGCTACCAACCACCACGCGGGTTCAACTGAACTTAGCTAATCGTATTACGCATCCATGACTCGGCACCGCATCAGCCACCACCACAACGCATAAGGATAAACATGTTATTTGACCACTACACTTTAGGCCCGTTAACGCTGAACAACCGCGTTGTGATGGCGCCCATGACCCGCTCGCGCAGCAGCCAACCCGGCAATGTGCCCAATGCCCTCATGGCCGAGTATTATCGCCAGCGCAGCGATGCGGGGTTAATCATCACCGAAGGCACACCGGTATCGCCCCAGGGTCGTGGTTACTCCATGACACCGGGCATTTACAGCCAGGATCAAATCGCCGGTTGGCGCTTAGTAACCGACGCCGTGCACGCGGCGGGCAGTAAAATTTTCACCCAGCTATGGCATGTGGGCCGACGTAGCCATTCCAGTATTTCAGGGCATCAGCCCATGGCCGCCTCGGCCATTAAAGTGCCCGATCAAGTCTACGGCCCCTTACCCTACGGCGGTTTTGGCATGGTCGAAACCGACCCACCCAAAGCCATGAGTAAAACCGATATCGACAACACCATTGCCGACTTCGTACAGGCTGGCAAAAATGCCATAGCCGCCGGTTTCGATGGTGTGGAGATCCACGGTGCCCACGGTTATTTGTTCGATAATTTTATGCGCCAGGCCAGTAATCAACGCAACGATGAATACGGCGGTAGCATGGAAAATCGGTATCGTTTTTTATTAGAAACCTTAAGTGCCGTAGCCAAGGCTATTGGCAGCGATAAAGTGGGGGTAAGGCTCTCACCCCATGTGCACGAAGGCGGCACGGCCGATGCGGAAATGCCCCAGTTAACACTGCAAGCATTACGTGCTATGGCACCACTCAATTTAGCCTATGTGCATTTCTCGGAGAACATTGCTGATCACGATGAAGTACCCGACGAGTTTCGTCGCCAAGCACGCGCCATCTATCCCGGCACCATCATGGTGGCGGGCAAGAAAACCAAGGCCATTGCTGAAGACCTACTTCAACAAGAGTTGGTGGACCTAGTGGCCTTCGGCACGCCCTATGTGAGTAATCCCGATTACGCCACACGTTTGCAAAACGATTGGCCCATTACCGAGTTCGATGCCGATGCGCGTTTAACTTTGTACGGTGGCGATGCAAAAGGCTACACGGATTACCAGCAACACCAGCTTTAGCTTTTTGCTGTATTGGCCTCGTCAGCGACTTGTGTCACCATTGAACACATTGATTATTAACTGTGTTTTGTTCGTTGGAGTCGCATGTTTAGCAGAACCTATATGGCACGCTTTTGGTTCATTGTATTGGGTGTGATGTTCTTATGGATGAGCACTTTGTACAGTGTTATTCCTGAGCGTGGCGCGCTCTATGAATATACGGGGCAGTTCGAGCGTATCTTAGATCGCACTGGCCGCGATGGCAGCGGTTTTATTTT
>JAKSCJ010000438.1 GCA_022360675.1 Lysobacterales bacterium | reverse complement strand
GCTGGATAAATCCATCGATATCGGCGCCATTGTGGATGAAAGCCAGCGCGACCGGATCGACGAAATCGTACAGCAAGGGGCCAAAGAAGGGGCCGAAGTGTGGCAACCCGCCTGCCCCATGCCCGATACCGGCTGCTACTACCCACCCACATTGATGACCGAACTATCCACCGCTAATATCGCGGCGCGTGAAGAAATCTTTGGTCCGGTATTGGTGGCGATGACCTTCCGCACTCAGCAAGAAGCCATTGAACTAGCTAACAACAGCCGCTACGGCCTGGCCGCCAGTGTGTGGTCGGAAAATATTAACCGCGCCTTAGAAGTGGCACCCAAGCTGAAGTCGGGTGTGGTGTGGATTAACTCCACCAATTTATTCGATGCCGCCGTGGGCTTTGGTGGTTACCGCGAATCAGGCTTTGGTCGCGAAGGTGGTAAAGAAGGCATGTACGCCTACTTAAAACCCAGCTTCGAGCGCAAGCTAAAAGCGGCCAAGCCCCAGCCCATGCCGAAGATCAAGTTAGATTCTAACGTGGTGGGCATTCCCGGCGTCGATCGCACTGCCAAGCATTATATCGGCGGCAAGCAAGCCCGGCCCGACGGTGGCAACAGCATTGAAGTGGCCGATCACCAAGGTCACTTGGCCGGTATTGTGGGCGAAGGTAATTACAAAGATATCCGTAACGCGGTAGAAGCGGCCAGCAAGGCCAAAGGCTGGGCCAGCACCAGTCATCATAATCGCGCGCAGATCCTGTACTACATTGCCGAGAACTTAGGTTATCGTGCGCAAGAATTCGCCGACCGTATTCGCCAGCTCAGTGGAGCCAGCAAAGACGCTGCCATGGACGAAGTGAACGCAGCCATCGAGCGCCTGTTCACCTACGCCGCCTGGGCCGATAAATACGACGGCCGCGCCCATACCCCGCCCATGCGTGGTATCGCCTTGGCCATGAACGAGCCCATCGGTGTGTTGGGCATCGCCTGCCCCGACGAGTCGCCCTTCCTGGCCATGATCAGCCTGTTGGCACCGGCTTTGGCCATGGGTAACCGGGTGGTGTTACTGCCCAGCGAACGTTATCCCTTACTCACCACCGACTTCTATCAGATTCTCGAAACCTCCGACGTACCCGCCGGTGTGGTGAATATCGTCACCGCCCACAAAGATACCTTGGCCATGACCTTAGCCAAGCACGACAATGTGGATGCCCTGTGGTACTTCGGCAGCAACGACACCTGCACAGAAATCGAAACCGAAGCCGCCTGGAATATGAAACGCACCTGGGTCAGCTACGGCAAAGCCTACGATTGGCACAACCGTAAACACAGCGCTGGCGAATACGTTTTACGTAAAGCCTGCGAAGTGAAAAATATCTGGATTCCCTGGGGCGATATGGCCTAAGGCCAGCAAAATGGATCACGGAGTGGCTTTCCACTCCGTGATCATTAGCGTGGGTCAATCAAGCTAAAACCAAGCTCAGTCAATAAAACCGTGCGTTTTCGATTCACACATCGGGATCTGTTTGCTTGCTATCGGTGATCTGTGCATGGTCACCACCGGTATTTGGTGGCGTTTTCTCATCGTCACCATCGCCTGTGTTGGTATCGCCACTACATAATGAAAACGCTAATCGTTCTTCCAGGTCATCAATCGTTAACGTTTTAAGTGTTTGCTTCACTGTAAATCCTTACCGCTCTGAATCAACCACGAATTCCTCCTCGCAAAGCATCCTATGGATCACCTTTGGTGCCACCTGAGTTGATGCTTTCTTCATCGCTATTATCGGTGGTGCTTAAGCCACACAATGAAAACTCTACACGGTCTTCCAAATCGTTAATGTTGAATGCTTCCAACGGTAGCTTCATTACCCATTCCTTTTTTTAAATCCAATCGATGCTCAATTAATAGCAAATAAAAGCGCAGCGCGCTTAGGGCTAAAGTCACGATATAACTTCTGGAGTGTATCGATCTAAAACACATCAATCAGCCAAGAAAATAACGCCACCCAATAACAAATGCGCAAACCGTCATATGCTGATAAGCAACCATTGAAATACCTATCTCAATTCACGTATAACCTTAATACCGGCGTGTATTACGTTGGCTGAAAGCAAACATTAAAGGAGTAAACCATGAACAAGAAAACGATTATCGAAGAGTTGGAAATTAACGAGTTAGAAGAACGCTTAGAGTTCGGTTTATGTGGTGGTGGCGGAGGCGGCGGTGGTGAAGGCGGTGGCCCCGGTGGCGGCCCTGACCCATGCCCGAATTGCCAACAGCACTAAGTGTGCTGTGTTTTATAGTCATTAAAAGCGGTGTTACTAAACTAAACCTATCATCGCTTGTTAGTCACTAGCAACTACGCTTTATCTACGGCTATAAAGACCATTCAATCACATCTACGGAGGGAACTCTCCCTCCGTCATATGGCTTTGAAAGCTTAAACCTCGCGCTTATTCTCACCACGTCGTCATCTCCGACGATACCATTACACAGCGCTTGGCTCTATATGCACACCTACATCATTAAGCACTAAGCAACCATACTGGCAATAGCCCAGGCTATGGTTGTTCATCGTTTACTTTTTATTGTGCGAAAAATAACGAGCTGTGAGTGGTCGCAGCAGTAAACTAATGCAGCCGTACCTTGTTCGATATGCTTTACGCTAGCCTCAATCACTTAGCACTAAAAATATATAAAATATATAGTCCACATTTGGACATCACCGCAGTCCATTCTAATGATCAACAAGCAAAGCCTCGTTCGCTTTATCGCCCTTAGCTCACTTTCTACCGACACAACCTTCCTTCACGGCATCAGGCAGTCTGAATATTCGCAACAAATACAGGCATGTTCGTCACTATTCACAACGATTTGACCATCTGCTCAAATTCTTAAGGTATGCATATGCATAGCATTAACAGACCCTAAACATATCATCTAAAGCTAAGATTTATACCTGTGGGACGCATTCAAACCACAACGATGGCTAGCTCAACAACAAAAAGAAGCTTAATACAAGCTCGGTTTCCTCCTAAAACCCCATAACAATAACTCGCATCACGGCATTAGCGAAGAGCAAAAGTGGCAAGCTTTTGCTCTTCAATTTTCCTTATGTTTAAGCACTGCCTTTATTCAATAATACCCAAACATTACGACGACAAGATGACTTCAACGATGAATTGTGGGCGTAGCATTGCACAGATTCCATTGCTTGCAATGATGATTCCAGAACCTTGCACTACTGAAAACGCGCTTTAATGTCTTGTATATAACTACGGCTTACCGGAACCTGTTGTTGCCCATTTAATACCAAATGATAATAGCCACCTGAAGCCACTGCTAAGCGCTCTACATAAGACCAATTCACCACATAAGAGCGATGTACGCGAACAAACTGTGCAGGGAGCAATTGCAGTAAAGCATCGATACGCTTGCTATGTAGGTTTTCATTACCATTAGCCAGGTGTAATACCGAGTAATGGCCATCGGCCTTAATAAAAGTTATTTCTCGAATCGCAATTAAAATAAAGTTGTGATTTTTCTTGACTGCCAAATGCTTTAATGCAGCGCCTGCTATCGATGGATGCTCTGCACGCTGATTAACCACCCGTTGTAATGCTTGCGCTAAGCGGCTTTGTGTAAAAGGCTTGGCTATAAAGTCCAAAACACCATATTCAAAAGCTGTGATCGCTTTGTCGCTATAGGCCGAGATAATAATGGTATGAAAGCTCTTGGCAGTCACCGTTTCTAAGACCTTGAACCCATCGGCACCGTGCAAGTTTAAATCGAGTAATAGCAAGTCGATTTCATGGGTACTTAGATAATCTAGCGCATCATCCAGGCTTTCTTTCCACGTGATCTCTAATGCCTTATCGTTCCAGATTAACCGAATCTGGCGCTGTATTCGTGAAGCAACGACGGGCTCGTCTTCAACAATTAATAGTTTCATCAGTGTTGCTCAAGAACAGATTGTGCTGCTACAGGCCGATAAGGAAACCGTATCTGCACCAGCCATAAGCCACCTTGTGCTTGCGATATTAACTTCCATTCATTGGCAAAATTTTGCTGTAAACGGCTTTTAATGTAATCGTTACCGGTGCCCGTTCCTTCGCGCTGCTGCGAATGACTGCGTAATGGGCTACGGCATTCAATCTTCACAGTGTCATCTTTTGTTTGCACTTTCAACACAATACAATCGCCATCTTGCAAGCGATTATGGGCGAAAACATTTTCGACCACGCTATGGATGATGGCCGGTGGAATCTTAAAGTTATCGAACGAGTTTTGCACATCGAAAACAATCGCTCGTTGATAGCGCGCTTTCATGATATCGATGTGCAAGCAACACAGCTTAAGTTCATCGGCCCAGGCAACAAGATCTTGCTTCGACATTTGATTCAATAAACGAAACTCATCGGCAAGTTGATCAATCATCGTCACCGCTTTTGCGGGTTCCGTTTCAATCCATTCACTCAATAATGTCAGACTGTTCATCAAAAAATGTGGTTGTAAGTTACGCCGTAGCAGTTCGGCCTCCAGTGCGATCGAGCGCAACGCACGGGTACGGTCACTCCCAAAAACTCCGCTCATGGTGTATAAATTAGCCAGCGCAATCAAAGAAAAAAGTGCGGCAAACCATTGATCAATAAACTGAAACGGCAATACAAACAAAGCCACAATACCCGTACTCAACAAGCCCGTATGCACACTTGCGCCCGCCAAGCGACGGCGCCAGGCCATGGCGGCGATCAATACGCTCAACAATAAGGCCATAAAGAATATGAGTAGGCTTTTGAAATCGTAGCTGGGGGCAAAGATCGCCACGACAGCAAAGGCTATAGCACTGCCCCATAAACAGCGCGCCTTGCGTTTAAACTCAAACAAAGTCAGGTAATAAGCAACCAATAATAAGGCGGTAAACAACACGGTAGGAATAATGATGCGCAGACGAATAATATGGAAAGTCCATGGATAATTCCAAAAATACTTCATGAGTTCTAACGCCAATAAAGCCCCAGCCATAAAACACAACCACGCAAATAGGCTATACACAGGGCTTTTTTGGTAGCGCCAGTAAATCAATAAAAAAACGACCCAGAGCAAAAACATAGCACCAATCAGCAACAGCGTAATGAGCTGTTGATTCTTGTCTTTTAGTGCACTGTCGACATCATAAAAATTGAGCAAATACACGAGCTGGTGCAGGTCTTCGCGATGGCCAAAGCTAGATACATGCAGACTCAACCAGTGCTGCCCTGGCGTTAGTTGATCGCGATGTAGAATTGGCCTGACGGTTAACGGACCGCTCACTTCCTGCGCAAAATCAGAGCCTGGAATCCCTTTTTCAGCAATGATTTCTCCATCCCAATACAGCTGTGCTGAAGCTAAAAACGAGGCCACCAACATGATCGGTTGTGTGATTGTCGATTCGACATTCACCGGAATACGAATGCAATGCTCGCGGTATTCTTGTAGTTCGTAAACCGCTTGCTCGTACCAGCCCTGTGCTAACCACTGTGCGCTTTGCTCTTCATTAACGACATTAAAATGATGACACTTCAAATGCGCACCATCATAAAAATAAGCCCGCCCATTCATGGGGCTTGAAATCGACTCAACAGCAGCCCAGCTTTGCGCCATATAGACAAAGCTCAACAGCAAGATTAGAACAGTGGTGGAAAGTTTCATGTAGGCAGTTTAGCAAGTCGAAATAGGCTTTCGATGTCATTCGTGCATGCCAGATGCAATTGGTGAAAAAATGCCCCAAGACACCCAGCCCACATGGCTCAATAGCACCATCACCTGCTGGAGAGCCAACAATGCACATCAACCCCCCGCGTTTTTACATGGCCTTTTTACTGAGCATATTTGCCCTCAACAGCCATGCAGAAGCTATCAATCCTGGAGGGCAAACCAACCCGCCCACACAGCTTGCTGAATCTAATCAAGTGCTTAGCCCTTATCTTTTTGAAGGCCCAAGCCAACAGCAGGTTGAGGCTGAAATCGGTTGGTTTCAGGTGCCGGAAAATCGTCAACACGCCAGTAGTCGCTTGATCGAACTGAGCTATGTGAAATTCCCCAGCACCGCCAAACAACCCGGCCCGCCCATCGTGTACCTAGCCGGCGGCCCCGGCGGTAGTGCTACCGGCACTGCGCGCGGCCCGCGCTTTTCTTTATTTATGAAGTTACGCAGCGTGGCCGATGTGATCGTGTTCGATCAACGGGGTACGGGTTTATCGCGTAACGGTTTGGAGCGCTGTAGCGGCGAACCCCTGGCCATGGAAACACCGTTGGAATGGCAAGCGCTGTTAAAGAAAACCATTGCCGATGTCCAACATTGTGTAGCGCAATGGCAGGCCCAAGGCATCGATTTGGCGGGATACAACACACGGGAAAACGCCGCCGATTTAGACCAGCTACGGCGCGAGCTTGGGGCCAGTAAAATCAGCCTTTGGGGCATTAGTTATGGCAGCCACTTGGCTTTTGCCATGGCGAAATACTATCCAGAAATCATTCATCGCATGGCGTTGGCCTCTTTAGAAGGCTTAGATCACACCATCAAACAGCCCGCTAGAGTCGACGCATTGTTACGTGAGATCAGTACGGCACTTAATGCTGATGTCACTTATTCACAGCGTTATCCACAGCTTTACCAAGACATAAACGCGATTATTCAGCGCCTCAACACCCAGCCACAGAAAATACCCACATTTATTCCACAAACCCAACAAAACCTTACTGTAGGTTTAAGTGGCTTAGACATTCAGTTTGCGTTGAGCCATGTCTTTTTACGCGATCCACAATATACCCAGAAGCTGCCACGCCTGGTTGCGCAAATGAAGCAAGGCGATTTTGCTGAAATGGCAGCCTATGTATCGTTTGTGAAGTCACGTATGCACCAACACAACCCCATGGGCTTGGCGATGGACGCCGCTTCGGGTATTAGTGCCACGCGCTGGCAACAGGTCTTAAAACAAGCACCCCATAGCGTAGTGGGGCGCACCAGCAACTTCCCCTTTCCCGATATTAATCAATATCTTCCAGTGGTTGATCTGGGTGATGAGTTTCGTCGTGAGCTTGACTCAGATATTCCCACTTTGTTGGTGGCAGGAACTTGGGATGGCCGCACTTTGTATGCTAGCCAGCGTGAATTGGCAGCTCGATTCCGCAACGCGCACATGATCAGCGTCGAAAAGGCGGGCCACAATGTGTATATGACGCACCCAGAAATCGGCAATGCGCTTGTACGTTTTTTTCAGGGCGAAAAGGTCGGCAACCAGCAATTACGCCTGGACGATTATCGCTTTGAATGAGTTTACACACAGCAAGCCACAAGGATGAGCACTTAGGCTCTTAAGTTGTTTTAGCGACCTATTGAACGATGGAGCTGGGCGGTTTACCGACCTAGCTCCATCAATTGTCTTGATCGACTTTCACGACTCGTGCCTTATGACAATTCGGTTGCAATGAGGTCATCGTACGGTCAAGTGAATACAAAAGAGAGGCTGAAACCTCATAAAAGCGCTTATTCGTGACAGGTTCGCCTTCATAATATTTGTATAGTCAATTTTTGTGCCAGCTGTATATTTATCAGCTAATTAAGACTTAACCCATTGCTTTTATTAGTTCTTAAAAATGCGTGTAGATACAAGCATGGGTGCTAATTTGGGCAAACCTTATACAAGAAAAATCATATGTGCTTTTTTGAGCATTTTCCCTTGCCTATCATAAGTATCGCCCCGACAAAACATTCGATAATTTTTTTGCTTACACTCATAAGCACAGCTCGCTTATTGAAATGTTGATAGGGGAAATGTTGATAGGTGCCACACCGGCTCCTCATTGCCGCATTTAGTGCCCTATAAAACCTCTCGGATGAGGTTTTCGATTGATCAACGTAAAGGAATCGAGATGAAACCACATTTAGACGAAATCAATCTAGATGAATTAGAAGACCGAATCGAGTTTTCGGTGTGCTGCGCCGAAGACAGCGACAGCAACAACGACGAAGCCTGCGATGGTGGTGGTAAGGGCGGAGGCGATCCTGAAAGTGGTGGCTCTGGCACCGGTTAATTCTTTTCATGGAATTCGCAACTTTAAGTACCACGACCTTAAATGCACGCCATAACGTGGCAGCAATAAACGCCCATGATTCGCCCCCGCGAGTTATGGATGTTGATCAACAATGATGCTGATCTATTCCAAGCCAATGAGGGCATATTGTTCCTTAAGTTCACAACGAATTTAGGTTCAATGGCAGTTCATCATTCAAGTAGGGCTTTGCAGCTCGAAGAACAAAAAAGGGATAGGGAATGAAAAATAAGTTAGAACAAATTCAATTGGATGAATTAGAAGATCGCATTGAATTCGGTTTATGCAGCGGTGGTTCGGGCACTGGCGGTGGCGATCCAGGCCACACCTGCGATTACGACAACCAAACCTCAAACGAGCAATGTTGTCCACCCGACAACCCCGACATTTGCGTTTAAATTAATGTTTCAGGCTAAGCAATAAAAGCTTTAACGCCCTCATATAAGGTCACGAAAGCTCATTATTTATTTAGCCACTGCTTATGGCAGTCGTTATTAGTTCACCCCATAAGTTCATCATTTAAAAAGGAATACCAATGAAGAACGTACTTGAGCAAATCCAACTGGACGAATTAGAAGATCGCATTGAGTTTGGCATGTGCAGCGGTGGCAGTGGCACCGGCACACCTGGCCATAATGGCGATGACGAAGGCGCTGAAGAGCAGCCATAAGTTATCGCTTGCTTAAAAGAAGCAATTGATCAACGTGCCCACGCGCTGTTGTGGGCACGTTGGTTCAAAGTCGAGGTTGCACATTGCCCAAGCAGCATCGATACGCCCCTATGGAAACAACCATCAATGGACGGTGATCCATGCCAGAAGCCAAACCCGGGGAGCCAGACGCACCCGCTCACTCAGCCATAAATTCCGCAGAAACACAGCCTAGCGCTGCGGCTGAACACCAAAGCGATGGCCACAGCAATGGTCACGATGCCGATCACAATGAGGTCGTTGCCTATATGCGCATGAACTTCATGATGCTGCTGCACGATCAGCTCGGTACCCAGGCCATACAGCAACTGGCGCAGCAAGCCGCCAGACGACGCCAACACCATGCAGACTCGTTCCAACAATATTTAAGCCAGCTCATCGCCTCATTCAGAGCACAACGTGCTCAAACCGATAACGACGACTTTCCTCCTCCGGCCAATTTTCTCGATGGCTGGCCCGTGGCCACCATTCAGCAGATCCGTCAGCAGCACCAAGGCTTATTGATTGCCCTGTTTCACTTTGGCGAACACCGTCATGTGGCTGTCGATATGGCCGCCCAAGGTTTAAACATGGTGGCACCCATTGCCGGCCAAGCGTTTTGGGATTACTACCAACTGCGCAATTTAGGCCCGGCTGTGCTGGCCAACAGCATTCAACTGCTTGAGGTCGAACAGCACAATGTGGGGCGGAAGCTCGTCTTGGCGTTAAAGCGCGGCGATATTGGCGTGATTTATGTGGACGGTAATATGGGGCCCGACGGCACCAAGGTGCAAGAAGGCGGCGTGGGCGTCCATTTCTTAGGCCGAGAGATTCAGGTCAAAGCGGGCATCGCGCGTATGGCCCAGAGCTTTGGGCTACCCATTTTGCCCTTATTCGTGCGCCGCAAAACCATTGATGACCAATGCCACACCACAGCGCTCAACAGCTATGTTCATTTAGGTAAGCTCGTGGCTCCTGCGGCTAAGCACGATTTAAAGCAAGGCCGTGTCGATAAAGACGCCGATCTCGAACGCTTGATGCAATCGCTCTACACGCAATTGGGCGCAGAAGTACAACGCGACCCGGCCAATTGGGAATTCGCACTTTGTTTTCACCGCTGGCTACAGCGACCTAATGAGAATGAAGCCGCTGCACAGCAAGCCTGCGATCAAAGCGCTGATCCAACAGGCATTGCGAGTCCGGTCAACCTTGGCCAACAGCCCGATCAATTACGCTTGTGTATGGATAAAGAACGAGTCACACCTTTGTTCTCAAAAGGGCAACTCATCTGGATCGATATCCAACGCCAAAAAGGATTCAAAGCCGACGCCAGTCACCAAGCTTTACTGGAGCGGCTCAATAGCGATGAAGGCATTCAGCTGGGAACCATCAAACACCAAGCAAACCCCCAGCGCCGCGACGACGAACTGGAATTACTCACCGAGCTAATGCATAAAGGCTTAGTCAAACGAGTGGCTCTAGAGTCTTAGTCTCAATGTCTTAGTTCCATATTTAAGCATTACCGATTACAGCGCATAAGTTTTAGCCACACAACAGTAAGCGAAGGGAGATGAAGTGATGAAAACCATGCACGAATTGAACTTGGATGACTTAGAAGATCGTATTGAGTTTGGCCTATGCGGCGGCGGCGATAACGACGACGATGACGACGGCGGTAGTGGTAGCGGCGGCGGTGGCAGTAGTGGCGGCGGCAATGGCGAATGCACCAATCCCAACACGCGTGGCTGCGACCCTAGAGGCGGTTAAAACGGCCTGTAGAAAAACAACTCGTTAGCAAAGTTGACCGGGGTTTATCTCCGGTCATCCACGCTCCCCCAAAAAACCAGTAAAACAACCCAGTAAAACAACCCAGTAAAACAACCCAGTAAAACAACCCAGTAAAACAACCCAGTAAAACCACCCAGTAAAACAACCTAATAACCTGGCAAAAACAAAGGCGATTTTGTGGACACCCATGCTCCGTTGCTCTTGAATCCATTACTGGTTCATCAGGATTTTGACGATGCCAGCGCGGCACCCAAAACCTTGATGGAACTGCCCGATCGCAATGGGCGCATGCGTCGCATGACGCTGCCCACGGCTTTATTCGAGTTTCTCCAACAATTCGATGGCCAGCGCAGCTTAGCCGAGATTCGCCAATTTTTTATCGACAGTGAGCATATACAGCTGGAGTGGTCCACTTTCGAGACCTTTCTTGAAGAGCAATTGTTACCGAAGAAGATCTTAGTATCCAAAGATACTGACGACCACCACGCGCCCGAGGTATCGAGCCGGCCCGACTATATGTCGTTCAAGCAAACCCTGTTTGGGCCGCGTTGGGTGAATATTTTGGTGCAACCTTTGACTTGGCTGTTTCATTCCAAAGTCGCCATGGTGCTTATTGCTTTATCGATTGTTGCTCAATTCACTTTTTACTTTGACTATCAAACTCGTTTTCAACCAATCTTTGGCTATAACTCGATGGATCTCATTTTAGGTATCGCCATCAGCGGCTTTGGTTTGTTATTCCACGAGCTAGGTCATGCGGCGGCGGCTTATCGCAATGGTTGTCGTAAAGTCGAAGTGGGAATTGGCTGGTATATTTATTTCTTTGTCTTTTTTTTTTTTTTTTCGGAATCTTGGCGTTTATCACGCCAACAAAGAGCGGTGATTGATGCGGGTGGTATGTATTTTCAAACCCTGTATATCACGCTATTAATTGTGCTGTTACCCCAGTATCCCTTACCAGCTATTTATTTTTCTTTGTTGTTATTAAATTTTTCTTTACTGTGGAATTTAAACCCGTTCCTCAGGCTCGATGGTTACTGGCTTGCCAGTGATCTACTCGGTATTGCCAATCTGCGACGCGCAGCGGCCAATACCTTAAAGCAACTGCCCAGTTACTTTAAACATGGCACCATGCAAGTGGTGGCCAACACACGGCTACAACCTAAAACGCTGATTTACTTAGCCGTGTATGCGGTGTTTAGTAATTTGTTTTTCTTGTGGCTGTTTTATCTCATCACCACCCAGGTGGTGTTCGATATTTTGCAGCAACTGCCCGAAAGCTTCGGTCAAGTGATGAAGCTACAAGAACAAGACTTTGTCTTCAGCGATTGGCTTGTAACCCTAACGCGCTTGTTCTGGCAGCTCTTGTTCTTTTATTTCATCGTGTACTTTATTCAAAAAAGTACACGGCGCTTAGTTACTGGGCTTTGGTCGCTGATTCAAATGCGCAAAAACAAACGCGCCGCCACCACCAACTCAGCATCCAGTTAAGGTAAAAAGCAGCGGACAAAATGTTCGCTGCTTTTTGTATGGGCAGGTGTTTACTCGTTAGCGAAAACGATACTAATGCGACGATTATGCTTACCCTTTTTCTCCACTTTAGAGACACGCAGCGGGCCGATTTCGGCTGTTTGACGCACATGGGTGCCGCCACAGGGTTGTAGATCGATATTGGCGATCTCCAACAGACGAATACGCCCGGCCCCGCGCGGTGGTTGCACCGACATGGTACGAACCAGCTCGGGCTGGGCAGCCAGCTCAGCGTCGCTGATCCACCGGGTGCTCACCTTATGATCAGCCGCCACTAAGGCATTTAGTTGCTCGCTTAACTCTGCCTTATCCACACTGCCTTCCATATCAAAATCCAAGCGACTTTTCGCGGCACTGATATTGCCGCCAGTCACACCAAAGGGCACGAGTGAGCCCAATAGATGCAAAGCCGTGTGCATGCGCATATGTTGGTGTCGTAATTCCCAGTCGATCCCAGCTGTGAGTCGATCGCCCACCGCCAAAGTATGGTTTTCATCCAATAAATGGCGTATCGCCCCCGCTTCTCCTTTGCGGGTATCGTGCACGATAAATGCTTGCCCAGAGGCCGTTGTCAGCTGGCCACGATCACCCGGCTGACCACCGCCCAGAGGATAAAAAACGGTTTGATCCAACACTACCCATGGGCCGTCCACAGCCACCACTTGGGCCTCGCATTGGGTCCGATAGGCATCGTCTTGAAATAAAGCAGTGGTCATGGAGCAGCTTTCCTTATTGCAATTTATTCGGGCAAGTTATTCGGTCGAATTATCAGGTCGAATTACTAGGGCGACTTATGTCGACGAATTTGCCAATATTAGCAAGTGCATCTTAGCGATGCGCTTTATTACGCAAGGTCCAAGTTACCTTTACTGTGGCCACCGTTTCACCGGCGCTATCGCGAATGATAGCTTCGATTTGCTCTTCGCGTTGCGCCTTAACCGGCGCGAGTTGGTGCTGACACTCGGCCAATAAACGACCACGCGCTTTTTTGTGGTAGTGGGTATCAATACGCACCACAATGCCCTGCACCTGATTAGACAGCTGGGTCAATATGGCCAAGCCACTCACCAACTCGCCCAGATTGGCCAAAGCTAAGGCATGCACACTACGCAAGTGGTTACGCACCGCGCGCCGCTCGTCCAAACGCACCACGCAACGACCCGGCTCCAGCTCTTCAACCACAGCGCCCAAAGCACCGCTATAAGGCACGAACCATTTCATGGACCATGCAAAACACCGTTTGCCTAAAGGCAGCTTTTGGGTTTGCTGCCATAGTTTTAAAACCATTTGTCCTGGCGACGAAAAATCCATCGCATGCTCCCTCTTGCTTCTTACTTATTAAAATCAAGCATTACCCTACTGTATTTCGACGCCGCATTTCTGATTTATGTCTATACATTTCCGATCCGCCTAGGCATTGCTTTTACCGCCTCGTGCCAATGCGCTCTACTTCCTCAGAAATACCCCCATGTAGGAAATTTCCTACAAAGAGCCGAGAAATGTACCTACAAAAAATGGGGCCAATGGCCGCTTCTGAATGAACGTTCATTCGCCCATACTATGCTCGTCCTTACATGATGTGCCCTGGCAGGCTAGAAGAACCAATAACAGCCGCACTCTCGGCCAGGCATAAAACAGGACTTGGCGAGGATCGCAAGGGTGGCGCGCGGCCACCCTAGCTTCTTTAAGGTCATCCTTAAAAAAATAATACGAAAATCGGCATATTTTAATAGCGCAAATATTAAAAACCGAAAGCACCAAATGAGTTCATGCAGGCAGTTATCTTTGCGCCCTGCAACGCCATAAGATAGCGGCAGCATGAACTTCATTTTGGGAATATCAAACGATTGATTCAACATTAAGCAATGAGTCATGTCGGTAATTTACCTACATCATTTAGGTAAATTTACCTACATACTTTTGAGAATTTTCTTCTTTTTATTAATTATTATCTAAGTAATACTAGAACCGTGATTTGAAGGAACATTTGGTTGTAAGTCCAAGGTCGCCAAGCTTAGGGCTTGCTTGAACCAAGATTGAAACACTCGAGGGACTTGGCAATGTGACACAAAAACGGGCTGCAAAGCCCGTTTTTGCTATCTGGGCCTTCTACCCACACTTGCTATCTACACACCGTGCTTCCATGCTCTACCCGTAGTTTGCCTTGTGCTACTCATCTCATTTCTGCAAGCAGAATCTTTGCTCACCTGTCCGCTAATACACACCTGATGAAGTGGCATCGGGCATAATGCCCTGCACTCATCACTCGTTGAGCGCAACACCGCAATAACGATGCTGGGTGATCTAGTGGTTGATCTGCCGATTCCCGGCCAACCAACAACCAAGCCAACTTGGCGGAAGGAGAACAAGGCTTGCGTACCCTGCTTAACTTAGGGCTGTATCTGGTTTTTGTGTTGGCGATTTTCAGCCTTAACGGCTGTGCCACCACCGGCCAGCCGGGTTCATCTCCTGCACTTTGGCATCTTGAGCATCAGGGTGAAGAATTATGGTTATTCGGCACCATCCACCGCTTGCCGAATCAGCAAGGCGCAGTCTTTCGACGTAAAAACGCTACGCGCATTAATCGCACACCGCCCATGAGTTGGAAAACACTGGCTTTACGTAAAGCCATGGACAACTCTGAAACCCTGCTGGTCGAGATGCTGCCTTTAGATGGTAATGCCTTGCTGAACGCTTTGGCCAAGGCGGCTGAACAACGCGCCACCATGGGCCAACCACTGCAACAACTGCTCAGCACCGAGCAACAAGAAGTACTGTTTGAAGCGGCCGAAAAACGTGGCATTGCCGCCTCCTTATTGCAAAAAGCCGATCCACTCACGGTGTTAAGCTTGTTTTCTAACACCGCCCCACGCCATGCCAACGGCAGCGAACGTGGTGCCGACTATTGGTTGATCGTCGAGGCCGATTACCGGCGCTTAGCGATCGACGGCTTAGAAAACCTGGACGATCGCCTACAGGCTTTACATACCGCTGTGGCACAGCTGGCCGATCGCGAACAAGCCCAAGTGTTTATGCGTTTTTTAGAAACCGAACTGGGCGAATTATCGGTGGACGATCCGGAATACCGGGAGCTGGTTCGTCTATGGGCCAGTGGCAACACCCAAGAATTAGGCAGCCGAATGGAGCGTTATCAAACGTATCTGCCCACCATCTACAAAGCCTTTATCGCCGCCCGCAACGAGGCTTGGTTGAATAATCTGGAGCAGCACTGGTTAAACAATGGCGACAATGAAGTCTTAGCGGTGGGCATTGGCCATTTGGTTGGTCCCAATAGCCTGATCGACTTACTCAAGCAACGCGGTTATCAAGTCAGCCGCATTCAGTAGTTCACTGCCAGCCTGCGGTACCCGCACTTCAGCTTGTAACACCCGAATATCAGGCGACGGCGCTTGGGATCAAACGCCGTATGAAAATCGGTCAACCAGCGCAAACTACGCTAAGCGCCTAAAGCGCCAATGGTTTCGGCCAGTAAGTCACTGAGACGTCCGGCGGCCGCTTTGCCTTCACGCTCGGTTTCGGCATGGCTGAGGGAGTCACCCGTCATACCCGCCGCGAAATTGGTCACGGTGGAAACCGCCGCCACTCGCAACCCGGCATGACGCGCCAGAATGCATTCAGGCACGGTGGACATACCCACCGCATCGGCCCCTAGCGTACGGAAAGCATAGATTTCCGCCGGGGTTTCAAAGGTGGGTCCGCTGGTCATCAGATAAACGCCTTCATACAGGCGTTGATCGGTATTGCGGGCCGAGCGTTGTAAAAGCTCGCGCAATTCGGGGTCGTAGGCATTCATCAAATCGACAAAGCGCGGCCCAATCTCCTCATCATTAGGGCCAATCAAAGGATTCATGCCCGAGAGGTTGATATGATCGCGAATGCTCATCAGGCTGCCCGGCGGCATATGCGGATTCAGACTGCCCGCCGCATTGGTCAGCAGTAAAATCTCCACGCCCAGGCCCGCCAAGGTGCGAATGGTGTGGCGCACCGGCTCAAAACCGCGCCCTTCGTAATAATGCACCCGGCCTTGTAAACACAAAACCGGCACACCCGATAATTCGCCAATATGCAAAAAGCCCTCATGGCCAGGCACGCTGGTGTCGTAAAAACCGGGAATATCGGCGTAGGGAATGGCCTTACTGTTCGTTAAGCTGGCAGCAATACCGTTCAGGCCACTGCCCAGCTGTAGCGCCACTTTAGGCACTTGTTCACATTGTGATCGAATAAATTCGATGCTCTCAGAAATACTACTCATGATGCTTCCTGCGCTCGCTTAAAACGGTCCGCGAGTCTCATTCAATTGATCCAAATTAATGGACTTACCCTGTTCAATTTCTTCATTGCTCAAGCCCTGTAACTCGTGGGGGAAGACCAACCAGTCGTCGGTTTCGCGCACGAAGTAATCGGGTGTGAGTTGCGTCACATTACGAATGGGCTTGTAGTAAACGGTGGCAATTTTCACCACCTCCGGCATATTGCGGCGGCAGCGTAATTGCAGTTTTTCGATAATGGCATTGAGGCTGCGGCCCGAGTCGAACACATCGTCTACCAGCAATAAGCTGTCGTTGGCGTTAATGTTTTCGATAATGTATTCCAAACCGTGCACACGCACGGTTTTTTGCTGCTCCATGCCAATATACGAGGAGGTTCGAATGGCAATATGATCGGACTGCACACCGTGATGTTCTAACAGCTCTTGCACCGCAATGCCAATGGGCGCACCACCGCGCCAAACCCCAGCGATAAACTTGGGCCGGAAATCACTTTCGAGAATTTGATAACCCAAACGAAACGAGTCTTGCAGCAGACTTTCTGCCGAGATGTATTGTTTTTCGATAGTCATAGCTCATAGGCTCCCACGCCAGCACGTCAGCGTCTAGGAAAATCACAACCAAAATGAGAAAAGGCGCAGAACGATCTTATGCAATCGACGCCTTATTTAGTGCCGAATAAACGATCGCCCGCATCGCCCAAACCGGGAACAATGTAGCCTTGATCGTTGAGTTTTTGATCCACCGAAGCGGTAAACACCGGCACATCGGGATGGGCTTTGGTGAAGTTTTCGATACCCTCAGGCGCGGCCAGCAAGCAGATAAAACGCAAATGGGCGGCACCTGCTTTTTTCACTTCATC
>JAKSCJ010000416.1 GCA_022360675.1 Lysobacterales bacterium | reverse complement strand
TTTCACCAGTGCCCACCCAAACCGTGTGCGGGTTCGATGGATCTAAAGTCACAGCGCCAATGGAGTACGCGGTCTGACCATCAAACAAGGGTTGCCAAGTGGTGCCCGCATTGGTGGTTTTCCACACCCCGCCCGAGCCCACACCCACATACCAGGTGTTGGGTTTACCGGGATGTACGGCGATATCGGCAATACGACCGGACATCAAAGCCGGGCCAATATTGCGTAGCTTCATGCCACTAAAAGTGCCGCTATTGAGCGGTGACTCATCTTTCTTATCGTCGGCAGCCCAAGCTGCTCCACTAACACACAACCAAGCCGCGCAAGCTATTGCCGCACGGCTTCTCCATCGCTTAACCATGAACTGTTCTCCTGACCATATCGCCAACTAATCAATGAGGGCTTTTTTATCGTGCACATCATGCCTAGGTCTTGAGGCCCCGGCGCACCGACAGAAGTCATTTCTGCGGTTAATCGTTTGGGCAGCGCGGCAGCCAGTTTTACATTGATGTGACACCGGTTCAGCAAATTTAACGACCATTCATCGTCTAGACAACACCTAGCAGGCTTTGCTTCAGTTAAGATAGAGAGAGCATTCCTGTAGGACTCTGTTATCGTGACACGCCCCACTCTTCGCCTGCCCGCACTCCAATTGCTCATCGCCAGTGTTTGTCTGTGTGCAGCACCACAGCTGATGGCTGCCAATTATTTCAAATGCAAAGGCCCCGACGGCAGCACGATTTTTTCAGACACCGAGTGCCCCGACAGCAGCGAAGTGCTGACTGAAAAAACCCTCAAAGCCGGCGCTTTAACCGGCCATGTGGAAAATGCTCAGTTTCACGATAAAAAACCCAAGCTAAGCTTGGAAGAAATGCTGCAACTGCGGGCACTATTGGCGCAAGCCTTAGGTTCGTTGAACCCGCTTAAGCTGGCCGCCGTAGAGCATCGCATGAGTAACGGCGAGTGGGCCCGGCAAATGCAAGACCTGGGCTTTGAGCCTAAAACCATGAAAAGCAGCGATATCAGCAAAGTGAAGTTGGGCAAAAGCGGCAGCATCATCGCTAATCTGGACGCACACTTTGGGGATGGAAAATTACTGGTATTAACACCGACAGAGGTTTTAGGTGGCACCCAGTACGAATGGCAATGCGCGGCTAATTTTTCGCCCTTAATTATGGAAAAACTGCCGTGTGAGTCACGCAAGATTCATCAATAAGCCAGGCAATACAACGATCATTGCGGGGAAGTTACCCACTGACTTCTCCGCAAACGTTGATACACCTAAAATGGCGAGTGCTGAGCGTTAATCAGTAATGGCTTGCCTGAGGGCGATTGCGGCAGGGCCGCCAATCTAGCTTTGTTCATCATTACCCAGCAGCACATGCTGGTCGTGTTCGCTATCTTGCTCATCGCTATGGCCGTCCTTTAGCCAACTCACCACTTTGCGCTGGAACACCGTTTTCTTGAAGGGTTTGGGTAAGTAATCATTCATGCCGATCGACAAACACTGGCGGCGCGTGCCTTTTAGCGCATCGGCAGTGAGCGCCACGATGGGCACATCAGACCACACCCCGCCTAAAGCACGAATTCTATTGGTGGCCTCAGCACCGCCCATCACCGGCATATGCATATCCATCAAAATTAAATCGTAGAGCTGTTTACTGGCATAGTGAACGGCTTCGGCACCGTCTGAAACTAAATCGACTTCTAGGCCTAATTGCTCCAGCATCACACGGGCGAGAATTTGAATGGCTTTTTGATCTTCAACCAATAAGACCCGTTTACCCTTAATGGCTGAATGACCACCAGCCTCGACCGCGCGCTCACGCTCTTGATTTTGCTCACTGTGGCAACCCACCACCTCTTCCAATACGGCAGTAAGCTCGGTCATCTTCACCGGTTTACTCAACATCGTAACCTGCACACCCACCTGCCCCAACGGAGGTGGGCGACTGGCCAGCGGGTACAACACCACCACATGGCGCGCGTACTCTTCACTACAGTACTGACGCCAACGATGCACCGTGCTGATATCTAATAACATCAAAGAAGCCACCTGTTGCCCACGGCGCAGCTGCAGCTCTTTGGTGTTTAAACACTGCATGGGTATTTGCCAATGATTGAGGTAATGGCGAAGCGAGTCGTGCAAAGCAGGAATGCCACCCACCATCATCACAGGGTAGTCTTGCTGGCTCCAACATAAGCTGGGAATCGGTAATGGAATCACATGCAGCGGCAAGCGAAACCAAAAACTACTGCCACGTCCCAGTTCGCTGTCTAAGCCGATATCGCCACCCATCAGGTGCACCAGCGTTTTTGAAATTGTCAGGCCCAAGCCCGTGCCGCCAAAGCGCCGGGTCACACTCATGTCAGCTTGGCGGAATTTCTCGAAAATAATTTCCTGCACATCACGGGAAATCCCAGGGCCGGTATCACTTACTTCAATACGAATGGGCAGTGGCTCTTGGTCGTTAAGCGTTACGCCAATGCGCACCACGCCTTTCTCCGTAAACTTAATCGCATTGCCCAGCAAATTAATCACAATCTGCCGTACCCGGGTGGGATCACCATGAACCCGGCCGTGGACTTTAGGATCGATATCCACCACGATTTCCAAACCTTTATCGTGGGCTTGGGAAGCGAGCATGGACGCCGCGCTTTCGATTAAGGCCACCAAGTCAAATTCTAAAATTTCCAAGCTCAGCTGGCCCGATTCCAGCTTCGTCAAATCCAGAATATCGTTCAACAGCGCTAACAGCGTTTCGGCACTATTTTGAATGGTGGAGGCATAGCGCCTTTGGTCGTCATTCAAACCAGTATCGAGCAATAGCTCGTTCATGCCCAGCACACCGCTAATAGGCGTGCGAATTTCGTGGCTCATATTGGCCAAAAATTCGGTTTTGGCTTTATTCGCTTCCTGGGCTGAGCGCATGGCTTTTTCGAGATCTCGTGTGCGTTGGCGCACTTCTTCTTCGCGTTGGGCAATCACTTCTTCCAAATTGCGCTGGCTATCGCAAAGTTTATGCGTCATGTGTGCCACATCTCGAAACAAGACCCGTACCTCGCTGGGGCCATCTTCCACAGGATCGATAGGACGGTTAGCGCCGGTGGATTGAAACAAACGAACCCGCTCTAATAATTTCTGAATGGGCATGGTAATCCGCCGCGAAATTAATGAAGCAAAGGTTAATGCGATTACGATGGCGCTTAATAAGGCGATCACCGTAAGGGCGGTTTGATCACGCACAGCGCGGTTGAGATAAGACTTCGATAAAGAGATGTACACCGTCCAGCCATTACTCAAACGGCTTTGTGCCACCAGTTGTTCTAAGTTGTCATGTTGTGCATCAACATACTCAAAGACGGCCCCGCCCTGGGCTGCACGTTGAATCAAACTGCTATCTACTAGCGACACCAAGGGCTCTTGTCCTGCTGACGAGTAAATCACCCGATTGTCATCGTCCACAATCAGTAAATCAGCAACATTCAATGTAGCTAAGTGATAACGATAAGTAGAAAATATTGCTAAGTCTAGCGAACCCTCAACAATCCCTTCAGGTTCATGCTCACTGTTCATTATGGGCGCTGAAATCGCAACAATGGGATCGTTACCAAACCCCTTACCTAAGAACACATTAGAAACATAGTACTTGCCGGTTTCCATGGGTTCTTGGTAATACTCACGCTCGGCAATAGATAAACCCACCACCTGCTCATGGAAACCACCACTAAGACTGTGGCCAGAAACTATGGTTGCGCTGTGATCTGCGGCCAGAACGGTTAGAAAATCAGGATAAAGATAATGAAACTCCGCCATCCACTCATCAATATTCACTGCCGATAAACCACCGGAGCGGCTAATGCTTTGAGCAAGTTGGCGAATGCCATTATTGTTGTGGCGCAGGTGGTCGTCCACCTGTTCAGACATCGCCGATGCAGCATCGGCCAGGCGTGCGCGGGTTTCTTCGTAGCGAAGATTAATATTTTCAAAACTCAAAACCGCAGCAATGATCATCGCGGGAAAAACCGCCATAAGCACCAATGCGACCCCAAGCTTTACTCGTAAGGGTTTTCCTGCTTGGGGCGATATCTTGTCAGGTATCGTTCCCGCCATCAAAAAATTCCCTTGATTCGGAGGACCAAACCTCGTCGCGTCCATCTTCGAGACCACGCCAAGGAAGTGTCCCAAACAACACAGAGACCAAAGCACAGACCGGTACATTGCACGTGCCGTAAGCACGTGGTTTCGAATGAAACCCTTACCGTTTGATAATGCGGCACGCTTGCCATAAAGCTCCTGTTGTAATCAACACAGACGACAGCTTTGCGTTTGCTATCGATCACTCATCCTTGACTGCCATTGATGAATTCCTAAAAAACATTAAGGATCACGATGACAATGTGTTACAACACACCACAATGATTACAGCAATACCACACTCAAACTCATGCACGGTTAGCATCAATACAATGAGCCTAGAGTCGATTTAGCAGCTTATCAACAACCATACGACAACATCATGATAAATGCGTACTTTTTGTCGACCACTTTGCTGTTACAGCATAAAAATATCTGTATGGAGCCTAGAATAGCATTTGTTGCCTCAATGAAAAGCCTGAATCGAGGCTGAAAAACAGAATTTGAGTCAAAAGATGTAGATTCGCATCATCGACAAGATAAACAAGAAATAAGTAAGCGCTTGATTTAACCCCAAACGCTCAATTCATCAGTGATATTTAATAAAAGAAAATTTAAAAAATAAAACTAAAAAAACACAAAAAGCGTAACACCAACCCGGACAACAGCACCGGTCTGACTACCTTTTCAGAGCCAAATCGAGTATTGCAATTTCAGAAGAGGGCTGGGCATAGAAGCCAGTTTAGGCAGTTTGCGGCGCCACCAAATGGCTGAGTTCGGCGCGTACATCTTGAAATTCAGCAATTAAGGATAAACTCGTATCCATTAACTGCTGCTCATTGGCCGACTCTTCTTTCACCAATCGCAGCATGCACATGCAGTGCTCCAATAGGTGAGTAGCACCCAGGTATCCGTAAGCGCCTTTGATATCGTGGGTCACTTTGGCAAAGGTGTCCCAATCACGAACATTACGTGAATGTAATAAACGATTCTCGTGACGTTTACCGTTGACCAGAAAATCACTCAGAACAACGGAAAGTTGATCCCCTGCAACATCTCGCAGCTCTTGCAGGGCCCCCTGATCCAGTACTTGCCTACAGCTCATCATGCGCCTCACCATCGATATTCCCAGGCGGTATTTGGGCCGAGAAAACCTAGCCCACTGTTGCATCCTGCAAGCATTACCATTTGTTCATATAAGGTACCTGGAACCACCATACCACTGAAATCCCAGTGGTGGAATCCTTTTTGTGCCCTTCAAGCGCGAGATTTACCAGGGATCAACAGGCAAGGCCGTGATCACCGCACTCGTATTTGCATCAATAATGATCGCCATATCGCGTCGGTTTGCCGTCATCGGTAAATACAAAAGCCCTTCATCGGAGCCATGTTTTCGTCGCAGAGTTTCTCGTAAATCCGCTTCTTGTTCAGGATACCGTGCCAATAACTCAGCCACCGGCTTACCCGCCGCCAGTACGGCGTCTTTGGCGCGATCGTAGGGAACAAAAAACTCCGGTTGAGTTTCGATGTCGTAGCCCAGCAAGGCGGAAAACATCAAACGCTCGGAACGTTCCTTATCTTCAGGCCGCTGCGCCGCTACTAACACCGGTCCTGTCCAAGACATTTTTTCGTACTCGGGAAAACGAGCGAGTTTTTGGGAATCTTCAACGATCCAATTGGCAGGCACCACATTAAAGCGATCAATGGCAAAAACCACATACACTGGGCGTGCATCAGCAATCACCGAAAAGCCGTACAGTAAGGCGATGGCTTGTGCAACGATGATGAAGCTCATATCAAATTTCATGCCCGGCTTACCCGCTTTAAAAACAATGAGGGTAATTACTGGGCCTAAGATGACGTCGACACTCACCAGTATGATCCACAAATGCTTCGCCCCCGCCGCCTCAAAATAAGGATCGGGATACCAAACAAAATACGCAATGCTAAATAAAGTAAGGGCAATTACTACACTGGCAAAGAAGTGAATTCCCGCGGCACGCCAACGAGTCATAGTGATGAATCTCCGAAAATGATGCTTTATTTATTGAACCCAAAAGCTCAAAGCTGCCCTATCACTTAGCATGGAGCATCCTCGTTATTAGCTCCGGCCTTTCCTTTGGCCTTTGAGCTGGGTACTGCTGGTGCTTGGTGAACGATTAGCGCAAAACCGATGAGCGGCCCGGATACTCCGTAGCCAAGCCCATTTCACCAAACGATAAACTACCTGCGACGATTTATAGAAACAAGCGTTCTGAGAAAATGTCGCCGGGATCTTTGGCAGCGGTAAAAAATTACTGCCAACCGTTCAGCGCCAGCAGTCAACGCTTAAGTTTCAGCAACAAATAAGCAAAGTCTAATTCAACAACATCTCATACCAAAGTCCACTGGGCTAAGTCCGGGTAAGTTGCGGATAATAGAAGACTTGCTTCATCGGGCATTCGCTTTACCCCTGCAACATGCGCTAGCGTATTGTCATCACATGGTTTAAGGCTGCAATGTAGTAAAGTAAATGTAAAATAGCTCAGCAACTAAGCAAAAAAACCGCTGAGACAACACTAATTCATTGAAGAATAACGAGTTTACTAAACCATCTGGTAATAAACCATCTGGCTTTCAGCAAACAAAGACGACAACCGTGGACGAAAGCCACCAGGGCGGGATCAAACAATGACGACGATCAACCGGCACCAAACGCGCACCGAGTACGTAATCGAGCACTTAAAGGGACAAATCCTCAATGGGGTCATCAAAGGTGGCGATGCACTGCGACAAAACGCCATCGCTAAAGAACTCGGCGTCAGCCATATTCCTGTGCGCGAGGCTTTGTTGCGACTTGCCGAACAAGGTTTGGTTAAGCTCCAACCCCACAAGGGCGCTGTAGTTCACGAACTGAGCAGTCGTGAAATTGATGAACTCAGCGCATTACGCTTGGTCATCGAACGCGATGCACTCAGGCGCGCCTTGCCTAAACTCACCAACGAAGAAATCGATCAGGCCTCAGCGGTATTAGAACGCTACGAAAATATCGTCACCCAGCGCGAAGACATGGAAATTTGGGGTGACTTAAATTTTCAGTTCCATTCGATCTTGTATCAATTACACGAGTACCCAGCCACATTCCGGATTTTGCGCGATTTACACCGCCAATCGGATCGCTACATCAGAGTGTTATTGCTGGTGACCGGATGGCACGGTTGTACTCACGACGAGCATCGTCAATTCCTCGAGTGCGCAAGAGCGCGAGATATAGAAGCGGCCGAATCATTGCTGGAGTATCACATCATGCATGCCAGCGAAACGATTAGCCGCCATCTGCGCAGCATGGATGAACCGCAATACCAAGAAGCCGCGTCTTTGCACCCTTAAAAAAACACAAGCAACAGGGCATCGCCGCGCTTAGTGGGTTTCGGCTAACGCTGAACTTGGGATGTTGTTATGCGTTGCCGATTCACCCTTAGCCGATTGACACAAAGGCAGCTGCACATAAAACTTTGGCGCAACCTCACCGGCCACACTCACGCCCAGTTGTCCGCCCATCAGCTCGATTAATTGATGGGACAACATAGCGCCTAAGCCCAGTTGATCGACTGTGGAATCTTCACCTTCTAGGCGATGACGCCCGATAAACACTTGCTGATGTTCGTCTTGCGCGATACGTTCGCCCAGATCTTGCACATAAAAACGCAATGTTTGTGATTCGGCAAGCTCAATACCCAGCTGCAAACGACCACCGCCGCGTAGCAATAAACAGGCATTGGCAATGACGCTTAATAAAATCAGCTCTAAACGGCTCAGATCAGCACGAACAGATAAATTCGCATGCCTAGCTTCAAGGCCAAGTAAAACACAACGCTGGCTAGCGATCGGCTGTAATTGCTCGTGGCAACGCTGTAATAAAGCATAGGCGTCGACGGTTTCGTATTTAAGTTTAATGTTACGGGTTTCTATACGCGATAAATCGAGCAAATCGTCGATTAACGCCAAGAGGTGATCGGTGGAGTCGACAATCTGATCTAAATAACCACGGTTTTGACTGCCCCGCACATGCTGCTCTTGCACCAATTGCGCATAGCCTAAAATCGAGCTTACCGGCGTGCGCAGCTCGTGACTCATACGCGATAAAAACTGCGCTTTTGCTTGATTCGCCTGCTCGGCCATCGCTTTGGCGGTCATTAAATCGTTCGACAATTGAATGGAATCTCGCAATACTCGGCGATACACCAAACCATTCACCATCATGGCCAACATGGCGACAATCAGCATCAATCCCATACCTAAAACCCAGTCGCCCGGTTGCACCATAAACCACAGCATCATCGGCCCCATGATAAGCAGGGTGTAGCTAATATAAATACGTAGCACACCGCCGAGTACAGCGGCGGCACCCACCATTAAACCGCCTAAGGCAAAGGCGATAAACATGGGGGTAAAGACATCTTTAAAAGGTCCCAATACCCAAGGCGTTGCGCCCCAAATAACAGCGCTGGCCAGGGTTCCCACCATAAATGAAAAACACCAACGTTTGATGTCGCGATCTTCTGGATGCTGGCGATTAAAGCGCCAGTAATTCCATAAGCGATAACTACTCACTAACACCACTGCCGCATACCAGGCCAATAGCGGTGTGTGAGTAACATGGGTGTAGAGTTGCCAAACAAGAAGTGAAGCAATGACAAGATTTACGGCAAAACCGGTAGGCAGGTTTCGATACAGCAGGCGCACTAATTGTGCGTCTACATCAACTAATCGATTCGTCTCCTGTAACTGATGCGCCATCGTCTTTACATACTTTACGGGTCAAAACAAATCCAATAGCCATTTGTCGATAACAAATGGCTTGCCCTGTGAGATCTGCCAGACCGGGGACAAAGGGCGGATGTCCTACGCGCCCAACCTTATTGTTTGCTTGATGGATATAAGAATCAAAACTTGATATTTGATACGTTTTATCTATTTTCATTTAAAACTTGTTAGCCAGCATAGCAGCCGTATCCTTGGTCTTACAGAATGAATGGCAACAAGATGTAAACAAAATGTCCAAAAGCGACAAAAACTGTTGACTGATTGTTATTTCTTAGAGAATAAATCGATTTTTAGCGGTAATCACTCAGACAAATCGATCATTACATATCGTTCATTGCCACCTTGCATTTATTCAACACGTTTACTTAAACAAGATTTCGATTGGCATTGCCGATCAACTCTTTTAGCAACATAAAAAAGCTCGCACTAAGGCGAGCTTTTTAAAATTCCAACTGATCGCGGTAATACCGCTAGTCGTGATTACTCGATTAAAGCCAAGAAAGCGGCTTCATCCAATACCAAAACGCCCAGTGATTCTGCCTTAGTACGCTTGGAGCCTGGATCGGCACCGCAAATTAAGGCAGAAGTCTTACCCGAAACACTGCCAGTCACCTTAGCACCTAGAGCCTCTAGTGCCGCTTTAGCCTGGGGCCGGCTCATGCTTTCCAAGGTTCCGGTGATCACATAAACCTTGCCCGCCAACGCCGCGACGGCGGTATCGTTGCTGGTTTCTTCTTGGGCCGGGATGGCATTCACCAATTCGGTGGCATAACGACCGGCAGCCAAAAGCTCTTTTTGTAAAGCGTGGTCTGCCAAGGCCAGTTGCAGGCTCTTGGCTGCACGCTCACTTAAGCCCAGAGCGGTGAGTTGATCGACCTCATGGGCCAAGGCAATAAGCTGCTCGATATCTCGTAAAGCACCCGATTGCGTTGCCTTTTCTAGGGCGTCGAAGCTGCTTTTTGCCACGTTTTTCAGCGCCCAGCCCATGGCTTTTGCTGAGCGCAAGAGCTGGGGTACGCTGGCGCAATCTCGCAGCTTTTGGCTAGGTGCTTGTTCATCGCTGAGCATCACGCCCGCTTTGAACAATGCCTCGATCACTTCTTGGTTGTGGTCTTGGGCAAAAAAGCGGGCAATCGACTGGGCAACTTTGGCCCCGACATCGGGCACTAAGACCAGAATAAAAGGATGTGCCCGGCGAATTTGCGCCATAGACCCAAACCAAAGCGCCAGTGATTTCGCCGATTCTTCACCAATCTGCAAAATGCCAAGGGCAAAGAGCAAACGCGAGAGTTCGGTTTGGCGACTGGCGGCAATGGCGCCGAGTAAATTTTCTGCCCAACGGGTGGCGATCTTACCCTGCTTCACCGTTTCTGGTGTGGTGTCATCGCGCTCGTCGGCGCGACGTTTCATTTCCAGTAAATCTTCCAGCTGTAGGTGGTACAGATCGGCCACATGCTTGACGTAGTCGAAGTCGACTAAATCTTCGATATAACGATCACCCAAACCATCGATATCCATGGCGCGGCGGCTGGCAAAATGAATGATCGACTGCTTACGCTGCGCCGGACAATACAAACCGCCGGTACAACGGGTTACGGCCTCGCCAGCCAAGCGTTCCACGGCCGAGTCGCATTCAGGGCAGCGCTCTGGCATTTGAAAAGGAGCAAGCGCTGCGGCGCGCTTTTCTTTTACGGCCGAGGCCACTTCGGGAATCACGTCGCCTGCACGGCGCACAATGACCCAATCGCCCTCACGCACGTCTTTGCGTTGGATTTCATCCAAATTATGCAAGGTGGCATTGGTGACCGTTACGCCCCCCACAAAAACCGGCTTCAGTCGCGCCACCGGGGTTAAAGCACCGGTGCGCCCCACTTGAATATCGATACTTTCAAGCACGGTCATGGCTTCTTCAGCAGGAAACTTATGCGCCACGGCCCAGCGCGGCGCGCGGCTGACAAAACCCAGCTGTTGCTGCCAATCGTAGCGATTAACCTTGTACACCACGCCGTCGATGTCGTAATCGAGATGTGGGCGTTTGTCTTGGATTTGACGGTAGAAGTCCATGCAACCGGCCACGCCATCCACCAAGCGCACTTCGGCGTTGATAGGAAACCCCCAATCGCGCAGTTGGCTTAAGGCTTGTTGGTGCGTGTCGAAGCCGTGGCCCTCGCCCGCTTCGTTGTTGATAACGCTGTAGGCATAAAATGCCAGAGGACGGCTGGCAGCCATTTGCGGATCGAGCTGACGAATACTACCGGCGGCACCATTACGCGGATTCACCAAGGTTTTATCGCCGCGTTGGCGCGCGGCTTCGTTATAGCGTTCAAAGCCGCTGCGGGGCATGTAAATTTCGCCACGCACTTCCAGCAACTCGGGCCAACCATCGCCACGCAGCGTGAGTGGAATGGCCGCGATCGTGCGTACATTTTGCGTGACATCTTCGCCGGTTTCGCCATCGCCACGAGTGGCCGCCTGGCTTAACACACCATTTTGATAGGTCAGACTAATGGCAAGGCCATCGAGCTTAGGCTCTGCCATGTAGCTGATGTTGTCGACTAATAAGAGCTTACACAGACGTTGATCGAAGGCTGCAAGCTCTTGTTCTTCAAAGGCATTACCCAACGACAACATGGGTACACGATGGCGAACACTGACAAAAGCATCCAGCGGTGTGCCGCCCACACGCAGAGTGGGCGAGTCGGGCGTTTGCGCCTCAGGATATTCTGCTTCCAGTGCCAGCAAAGCACGCATGAGCTTGTCGTATTCCGCATCGGGAATACTGGGCGCATCTAATACGTAATAATTGTGATTATGCTGGTTTATTTCTTCACGCAGCTGGGTAATACGCAGCTGATCTGCCTCAGGAATCATGATCCAGGCCTCGTTTGATCTCGCGCCTGCGGTCATATTCGCGTAGATCCTCACGCATTTGCGCAATGCGCTGACGACTCATGCGTGCGCGGTGATCATCGAGCAACTCAGCGTCCAACAACTCAGCTAAACGCTGGCCCGCAGCATGCATGGCATCCCAACAGTCCAGCGCCGTGATGGGCCCGGGCAAGGTCATAAACAGCGCCACACCAGGGGTTTCGAAAACATTCCACGAACCCGGATCAAAGTTCCCAGGCTTCACCAAGTTTGCCATGCTGAACAAGGGTTCGGCCTGGCCTTCTTGAGTGCGGTGGAAAATCTTCCGATTACCAAACTGCAAACCGGTTTTAATGGCGGCGTCGAGTAATTCCACACCGCTGATTTTCCGCCCCGTACGTGCACGCACATACAAGGTAATAATTTTATCGGGCTTAGGCGCGTTATTCGCTTTTTCTACCGCGCTGGCACCACTGGCTCTGGGTACCGGTCGACCCACAGGCCCGGCTCGACCCATTGAGGCCGGCTTAGCTTGCGCTACAGGCTTTGCCGCCGCAGGGCTTTGTTGAGCGGTCTTCGCTTGGCGCTCTTGGCGACGCTCTTCGGTGGCGCGCTCGGTGGCCTGATGATCACCCGGTGCTGCTTCGCGCATGTGTAATGGCGGCGGCGACTCGGGCTCGGGCTCCGCTTCAACCGCGGGTTCTGGCAGCGGTAACTCTGAGTTTTGATCAAGCAATGGCGGATCACGTAACTCATCGAAATGCCCCCAGTCTTTGTCTTCCTCGGGCGGAACGGGGTCTTCCGCTAAGGGTAAATCTAAATCCTGAAAACGCGGCTCTCGCCGCTTGCTCGACTTAGCGCCATTTTTTTTACGGCTGCTTAAGTGATGATGCAACACAATGCCGCCTAAAATAATTAGGCCGGCAATGAACAGGATGATGCGCAGGATCATTTCGGAACTCACGCTCAACACTCCATTCAATGAGCCACCATGGCTGTGGCTTCGTCAATATCTACACTCACCAAACGCGACACACCGGGTTCACGCATAGTGACACCGCAGAGTTGATGAGCCGCTTCCATGGTGGTTTTGTTATGGGTCACGATAATAAACTGCACCTGGCCCGACATTTCCCTCACCATATTGGCCAGGCGGCCCACATTGGCCTCGTCTAGCGGTGCGTCTACTTCGTCTAACATACAGAAAGGCGCCGGATTCAGATTGAAGATCGCAAATACAAATGAGGCGGCCGTTAAGGCTTTTTCACCACCCGACAACAGGTGAATACTACTAACCCGCTTACCCGGTGGCCGCGCCATGAGCGCCACACCGGTGGTGAGTAGATCGTCGCCGGTTAATTCCAGATAGGCATGACCGCCACCCACCAAACGCGGAAATAACTGCTCGATAGAGCGGTTAACCTGATCGAAGGTTTCTTTAAAACGCGTACGAGTAGTGCGATCAATGCGAGCGATGGCACCTTCTAAGGTACTTAATGCTTCTTGTAAATCTTGGTCCTGGGCATCCAGATAATGTTTACGCTCCGATTCTTGTTCGTATTCTTGGATCGCCGCCAAGTTCACCGGCTCGAGGCGGCGAATGGCGGTTTGCAGGCGTTCGAGCTCTTGTTGCCAAGCTTTTTTATCCACCGTTTCAGGCAATGCTTCCACGGTGTCGGCCAGATTGGCTTCGAGCTCAAGCGCCGAGTACTTTTCGTTAAAGTTTGTGGCTTGCAGCTGCCATTCGCGTTGTTTTAAACGCCCTTGTTCAATGGATTCACGCAAGCCATTCGATTCATTAGCCGCCTCTTGGCGTCGTTGCTCTTGCTGACGCATGTTTTGATCCACTTCCTGCAACTGCGCCCGCTGCTGCGCCAAGCGTTCCTCGGCATTGATGCGGTCGTTCAGCAGGGTTTCCAGATCACGCCGTTGTTGTTGTTCAGGTTCATCGGCCTGGTTCAGCAACACACTGAGTTCTTGTTGCCGTTCTTTAAGTTGTGCCAGCTGGGTTTGTGCACGTTCTAAAGATTGGCGCAAAGACTGCACCGCAGTACGGTGGGATTGCGCGCTAAGATCCAAAGCATGGCGAGCATCACGCGCTTCACGCATTTGCCGGCGCAGGCTTTCCATGCCCTGGTGCTGTTCTTGGCGTTGTTGATCGAGGTTTTTACGCTCTTGCTCCAAGTCCACCATGGCATCGACAAAGCCCGATAAATGTCCGCGTGCGCCACTCACCGTCGAGCGGCTTTCGGAAATCCGTTCTTCGATGGTTTCGATATCTTCGCTTAGGCGCTCTTCACGCTGGTTGACGTCGTCTAGACGGCGCTTTGTGGCTTCCAGCAACACACTGAGTTGTCCTTGGCGACGGCGGGTTTCCTGGTGACGAACGCGTGCTTGCTCTAAGCCTTCTTCGGCTTCCAACTGGTGCTCACGCTGGTTCTGCAAGGCAGACTCCGCCTCGCGTACCGATTGCTCCATCGCCGTTAAGCGCTCGCGCATTTGGCGCAGCTCTTGCTCGCGCTGCAAGGCACCGCCGTGTTCACTAGCGGCGCGACTAATGCGAACCCAACCATGGCCTAGCCATTCGCCCTGCGGCGTAATGACAGACTCGTGGCCTTGCAAACCCGCCAGACGGTCCAAGGCATGATTGATATCGCGCGCGCAGTAGATGCCCCGCAGGCGATGCAATACCGCCACCGGACCTTGCACACGGGCTGCTAGTGCATCTTGGGGTAATGCGTTACGGGTGGTTTGTTGTTCCTTAGCCGTGCCGGTATCCATCACACTGAGGCTAAATTGATCGGCACTCGCTAAGGCTAAGGCCAGCTCTTGGGCCTCGTTATCGCTCATGATGGCCTGCACCCAATCGCCCAACACGGTTTCCACCGCCTGGGTCCATTCGGATTCGCTATCGATCAGCTGGGCCAAACGCTGGGCTTGGTCTAGTTGATGCTCACGCAGCCAGTGGTCACGTTTTTTATTGGCACCGCCTAAAGCGGCTTGCTGTAAGGTTTCTAACGAAGCCACCTTACCCTGCACGGTATTCATTTCACGGCGTAAGCCTTGCAGCTGGCGATTATGATCTTCCACCGCTGCGCGCCGGCCTTGCAGTTGTTCCTGGGCTTCACGCAGTTGTTCATCGTGAAGACTTTCTTCACGGCCACAGCGCGTTACTTCTTCTTGTTGATCGGCCAGTTCGCGCTCTAGTTTGGCGCGGTCTAAGTTCGAGCGTTCTTGCTGCAAGCGCTCTAAACGTTCCATATCTTGAGCCAGTTGCCGGTCTAAGTGCTCGATCTTCGTGCGCGCGACTTCGGCTTCGCGGCGCTTGGCACTGATTTGTTCCTGATGCTCCATCAAGCGTTGGCTGAAGCTACTTAAGTCCACCTCGGCGGCTTGCAACTCGGCGGTGAGCTCTTCTTCGCGCTCTTTGGCATGCTCTTGGCGCGGCGCGACTTCTTCCAGTAGTTGATCCAGGCGTTCCAATTCCTGCTGGTCGCTGTTGGCGTGGCGTTCGAGATCGCTGCGATTGGCCTCGATTTGGCCTAATTCTTTGCGTTGCCGCTCCACCAGTTGGCGATGATGTTCAATCGCCTGTTCGGCCCGGGCAATTTGACCGCCGATGTCATACACCTGGGCTTGAGCTGAATTGAACTGCTCTTGGGTTTCTTCACGCCTGACGCGTAGCGATTCGATATCGCTCTCGGCCCGGCGCAGGTTGGCGATAACCGACTGCAGCTGGGTTTCCACCTGCGCTATGCGGGTGTTGGCTTCTTGCTCGGCCACAAAGGCCTCGCGCCAACCCAAAGCCATCAATTGGCCATCGAGCTGACGCCGTTCTTGTTGGTATTTTTTATAGCGCTCAGCAGCACGGGCTTGGCGTTGTAGTTTTTCCAGGTGCTTACTGACTTCTTCGCGCAGATCGGCTAAACGGTCTAGATTCTCACGGGTGTGACGAATACGGTTTTCGGTTTCGCGGCGACGTTCACGGTATTTTGAAATACCAGCAGCTTCTTCCAAATAATTACGTAAATCTTCTGGACGCGCTTCCACCACTTGGGAAATCATGCCCTGCTCGATGATGGAATAACTGCGCGGCCCAAGGCCTGTGCCTAGAAAGAGATCGGTAATATCACGGCGACGACAGCGAGTGCCGTTGAGAAAATAGGTGGATTGTCCATCGCGGCTAACTTGGCGGCGCACCGAAATTTCGTTGTAATTAGCATATTCGCCGGTGATTTTGCCGTCGCTATTGTCGAATACCAGCTCTACACTGGCAGTCGCTACGGGTTTTCGGGCAGAAGAACCGGAGAAGATGACGTCGGTCATGGACTCACCACGCAACTGGCGTGCTGAACTTTCACCCATTACCCACCTAACGGCGTCGATAATATTGGATTTACCACAACCGTTTGGCCCCACGACACCGGTAAGGTTCGTGGGAAATTGAATCGTTGTTGGATCAACGAAGGACTTAAATCCTGCTAGCTTGATGGCTGTCAGTCGCATGAATAATTTGCTGTCTGGGTCTGTCCGGATTTATCTTAGAGGGCTTTGTTGATCCGACCCAGGAGTCGTCAAATTATGCCCAGTCAACCGTCCCGCGATTTGGAAACGTTTCCTAATCCTCAGCCGGCGCGCGATTATACCATTCGGATGCGAATCCCCGAATTTACCTGTGTTTGCCCCAAAACCGGGCAACCTGATTTCGCCACAATTCATATCGACTATGTGCCCAACGAACGGTGTGTTGAGCTCAAAGCGCTGAAAATGTACATGTGGTCTTTTCGTGATGAAGGCGCCTTTCACGAGGCCATCACCAATCAAATTTTGGCGGATTTAGCGGGTGTTACTAAACCTCGCTTTATGCGGATTACCGCCGAGTTCTACGTGCGCGGTGGAATTTACACCACAGTCGTTGCCGAGCACCGCGATCCCGATTGGAACCCAGCACCACCGGTGGTCTTGCCGTAATTACGCCAGAACCGCTTAAGCTATGGGGTAAAGTACTGCTTTGCCCCACGGCGCTCCTGCCTTTCGCATTGTTGCTCAGGCGGTGGCAAGCCCTGGCAATAAAAGTCCGCCTGCTTATCCAAATATGCTACAGCTTTGTTGCATGAAAGCATAGCGCTCAGTGCTCATGCGCTCACCGCAAAGTTTACGCCAAACCGCAGAAATATTTACATTTTCCAAAGCGCCATTGCGTGCGCGAAAGCCACCCACCATAAAATGTTGCCACCTTTTACATCATCGTAATCCAAAGCCAAGACACCAAACTAGCGCGCTTAGGGCTACTTAAGGAATCATCACACACAAAAAAACCACCGCCTACAAAATAGACGATGGTTTTTTTTGCAAGCCACTAAAACCCAGTTTGAGCCGCGCTATTGATGTTGAGCTAGCTTGACTGGGTTCAGATGAAGCGGGACGCGTTCTGGCTGAAATCAGTGTGGATAAAACTAAGAAGCGTCGTCCTCAGCAGCTTGATCCATCACAAACTCGCTGCCATCGGCCATTTTTACTTCCGATTTACTTAGTAGCCGCTGACTCCACTCCAGCAGTTTTTGACGCCGCACTTGTTGCTCCAAGCCCGGTTTAACTTCATCGAATGAAGGCGGTTGGAAACGCTTACGATCGGCAACACGGAAAATACGCCACGCAGGTTGGCCTTGATATTGATCGCGCAAGGGCACAGGAATAACCGCGCCAACTTCTGCATCTTCAACCACGGGTGTGTAGTCTTCGGGAATTTGGCTTAAGTCGATCCAGTCCAGGTTTTCCACCGGAATATTAGCGCCACGCGCCTCGGTCATTAATTGCTCGAAGGTGCTGCCTTCTTCCACAGCCACCAAGGCGCGTACGGCCGCTTGTTGATCGACATACAAGATGCTGTCGAGGCGAACCTGTTGCTGACCACTGCGTTTCACGGTGGTGTTGTAGGCTTGTCGCAGCTCTTCATCGGTGACCGGGCGTTGTTCAACAAAACGATTGGTGAAGTGATTAATCAACACCCGCTGGCGTCCTAGCATCAGCTCGGCCTGGACGGCGGCATCGTTGTCGACACCTTGAGACTCGGCGCTGTTCACCATGGCTTGAAGGCGAATCAATTCACGCAAAGCCCCTTTGCGTGTATCGGCATCGGCTTGGGTTTGGCCCCGCAGCTTGAGGAATTGATCGACCATCGCCGGCGTAATGGGTGCGCCATCGACCCAGGCCAGGGCATTGCTGTCGTCAATGCCTGAATCTTGCTGGGACTGACAGGCCGCCAGCATCAACAACAGGCCCGCACCCAACAGTGTTGTGGCCAGTCTTGATTTATTAAAAAAACGGCGGCGAGTCGCTCGCGGGGCGGTGGCAACAGCTGGTTTATTCATTGGCATCAAACTCATCGGCAGCGTAAAGATTCATCCGTAAAGCGTGGATATCGGTGCTCATCATATCGCCCAAAGCCGCGTACACCATGCGGTGCCGTGCGATGGCTGGGCGTCCATCAAAGCGATCGGACACCAAGGTTAGCGCATAGTGCCCATGGCCATCGCGGGCACCGGCATGACCGGCGTGCAAGTGGCTTTCGTCTTCGATATCGATAAACTCTGGCGTTAACGCTGCTTGTAGCAAGCTTTGCATACGCAAAATGCGATCACTCATGGTGGATTCCCAATAGCAAACTAAAAAAGCCAAGTGGACAAGCCCAACCGATGTTTTCAAATAAACAGCGGTTCGCTCATCTAAAAGCGCTTTCTCGACTGGGTAAATTAGTGCCGCCACCGCCGAAAAACAAGCACCAAGCTATAGCGCCCCCTGCCTTACACACTCTGCCCGACCCATAGTACGCGACCAAGAACCCGCAAATGCCCACCTTCTGAGCGTGCTTTGAGATAGATGTGATCGAGCGTTGCACCCAGCGCCATCACACTATTTTGCCAGGCCGAATGGGTTTCGCTGTGCATGCCTAGTGGCAGTGGATCCAATTCAAACTCTTGTTCATTGTCGTGTGACTCAGCATCCTGCGCGCTCGTATTGCCTGCACAATCGGCAGCTCGATCAACGGTGCTGACAATAAAAGAGGCATACGCTGGGTTAGCGCTCATTACGCGGTAACGATACCCGGGCAGGCACTGTAAACGGCGCACCAATAAACTTTCACCCAGCGCCAGCAAGTACAAACCGTCGTGCACAACACAACGGCAGCTGCGCTTCACCAGCACCTGATCGCCCGCTTTTAACACCGGCTCCATGCTGTCACCTTCCACGCAGACTAAGCACACTTCATCGCAATCTACACCCCAGTTTCGCTGTAGCCACTTAGGATCAAAAAACAACACGCTACCTTGCTTAAGAAAATCAGCCAGATCTTCATCACTAGCTTGCGTTTGCTGCGCTAGCGTTTCGTCTATGCCTAAGCGATGATGCGGGCGATAACTTGAATGCTGTGTAGGAGTAGCCGATCGATGCTGTGATTTACGCAGTATAGATGCCGATGAGCCTGCTTGCGCTTGATGAGAGCGAGCTTGATGACGTTGGGTTTGATGATTCTGGCTTTGATTACACTGATTAGCATCAGCAGTAATACCGCTGGAAGCCCGTACTCGCGCAAAAGATTGAATCGCGTATACCGATTGCGGCTCGCCAATCTGCACAGCAGCTTGGGCATGGGTGGTTTGCCCAGTCAACAGCCAATGCAAGTTCACCCCATTAGCGCCTAAGCGCTGTAAAAAATCAGCCCCAGGCAAGCGCTCACCGCGCTCGTAACGGGCCAATGTGTTGACATGCACACCCAGTTGAGCGGCATAAGCATCCTGGGTGATGCGCCCCCGCACTAAAATTAAACGGCGTCCTAAAGCCCTTCTGATTTGTTGCTCACGATGCGCTTGGTCCACTTTAGATTTCCCCTTCCAGTGAAAACAACCAACAAAACACATACAGGTTTCATTAAACACCCAAAAGAGTGCCTCACCAAGTAAAGCAAACCATTCGATAGCAAGATATTGAAGAAATAAAAAAAGTGACAGAACCCAATAGGGACTTAGACGTAAAGCGACTGATGTTTATTGATCGTCGAGAAACGCACAATCAACCCAAACAGAGGTATTTTTATCGCTTTCGTTGACAACAAAACCCGAACGGATATCATTAGCAACACGTTATATCTCACCCTACACCAGCGTGGTCTTATCTTTGTGTATAAGCGCATCGCCATAAATTTCTGAGATAAGCAAACCGGATCCTGCAAAGCCAGTACTCAAGGCCTATGGCATACAGCATCAGCCATCAATCGAGTACTTACCGATGATTCGCCATACCGCCCCGCAGGGCGATAGGTTTAATACAGAAGGGATAAGCGTATGCTGGTACTCAGCCGCCGCGCCGACGAAAGTTTCGTGATCGAAATTGACCCACAAACCACCGATGAAACTACCCTGAGTTCATTGTTTGCCCACGGCCCTATCGAAATTACCGTGCTTGCCACAGGGATCAGCTACGCCCGTATTGGGATACAGCTCCCCAAAGGCTTGCGTCTCAAGCGAAGCGAGTTGATCAACAAATCGTCACGTTAGCGCTCAACAAGGGCAATAACAGCTTGTGATTCCGTGGCGATGCAAATCCACCAACAAGGCTTAGCGTAGCGCTTGCCCGCTCCACACCACGCGTCCGAGCACACGATGGCTATCGCTGAGTAGTTTATGACCAGAAATTTCGCTATCTAAGCATTGTGGGTTGGCACAGATTAAGGCCACCCGCGCTTCGGGCAAGGGCTGCAGACGCCGTACTATCAGCGCGTCGGCGAATTTCAGCACAAAATAACCTTCCAGCGACATCATTTGCTGAGGGCGAGAATCGACCAGCACCCAATCGCCATGATTAAAAGTAGGCGCCATGCTATCGCCGCTGACGCGGTACGCGTGCAGATGATCGGGATCGAGCTTCAGCTCCGAGACAAGAAAGTCGCGCCGAAAAGCCAAGCTGTTATGCAGCAAATGACTATTTTGCGCTTGGCCAAGCTCACTCACCCGAACATAATCATTGCTGCTTTGCTCTTGGCGGTAAGGTTCGTCGGGCTCTTCTTGAACCCAGTCGGCGTGAACGCCTTGCACGGACAAACGTTGCTGCCCTTGGCCTGTGATGAGCCAGTGTAAATTGATACCCAAATGGGCAATAACCGCTAAGAAATTGCTGTCAGGAGAGCGTTCGCCGGACTCGTAACGAGCCAAAGTGTTTTTATGGACTCCGGTACGTTTGGCGAACTGGGCAAGGTTTTGTCGACCACGAACGAAAGTCAGGCGCTGCCCCAGTGATTCCTTGGGTTCATTATCCACGATAAATCCTTGTTTGACCCTTTTCCATGATGATCTGGTTGCCGCTTTGTAAAAACGAACAAATGCGGCGCTCATCATAAGGTTTTAAAGCGTTCATGCAAGTTTCCGGGGGGCTTCATACTCGATCGATTAGTGAAACCGATGCTCGAAAAGCATCGGTTTCTGGTCAACAGTGGCAGAAAAACGCAGCTATAGTGCCGGCTTTACCACGGCCACACTTGCAATAACCACTGCCACCAAGTCGTCTCAAAAGCCAGGTTTTGACTCGCCTGATTGGCTTGCGGTGCGCCGGTGCCGTGATCGTTGGAAGCCAACGCCCAGCCTGGAACCATTAGCACTAACAGTAACAAAGTTTGTGCGAATTTTGTCTTCATCGTGAGCTCCTGTTGTTTTATCTTTATGGGGAAAAACTCCCCACAAAAATTTTACACCGGGCTCATCGCGATAAAGTTAGATTTGTCAGCTATTTAACTCAAACCAATAAAGACCAAGGCCCACCGCTCGACACGGCTCTTTGCTTCGTGTCGTGGATTTCTCCTCTGTATTCGCAGGCACGCTGTTGTTCTTGCGTGAATCGAGCGGGTCAATGACGGTTTGATCGACCACAGTAGATTCCAGCTCGTCTAATTCCTTTAGCACCTGCTCACGAAAACGATTCGCGTGATTCCTCACCCGCTCACGTAGCTCGGGAAGTTGGGCGGCTTGCATACGATGGCTCCACAAACGCCGCTCCAAGCGGGGTGGCTGATGTCCTGCCAAATTATGATTGAGGGTATCGAGTAAGGAGTGAATCGATTGCCTTGCAAAATCCAGCATCTCGTGACCTGGAACAGGTGTCAGCGCTTTGGTACATAACTGAATGTATTGCAGCTGATGCTCGTTCTCGCCGAGCTCTGAGTTGCTCTGGCTCGCCACAGTAGCAAAACCTCTGCTCACCAAAATTTGTGCCAGCGACGGTGGTGTGAAATCGCCACCATAGCGTGCGCAAAGATCCACAAAGCAAGGAAAATGATGGCCTTGAAGCGGTAAGGCATTAGGAAATTGTGGATCGGACGACCAATCACCCACAAAGCGATGAACCAAGTCGGTATTATCTTCCGGCTCGCCATCACGTAGCAGGCGGCGAATGGTTTTCAATGAATATCCAGATGCCGCCATCATCTCTTGCTGAGTCATGCCTTGTTGCCGCATCGCATTGAGTTGAGCGCGCGATAAAAGCTCACGCATACGCTTCACCGTGACGCCCTCGCGCTGGGCTATGGCCAGCAAATCAGCAAAGGCGCTTTCAAGCAGTTGCTCGGCGGCTTGTTTATTGGATTGCGTCATTGGGATTTTTTCCCTCTTGACTGCGGTTGCCCCTGAATTTTAGTTTTAGTACCGCTGTGCCAGTATTTAGCTTGCGTACCTGATCAACTACGCAATGCGGATACGCCAATAATGCATAGCTCGGCAGCGGTTGTACAAAACGACCGTTCCAATATTCTGAATATTCTGCGTCGCTGCCGGAGTGTTCAGAAGTACAAGTATCAAACGGCATCGTTCACAGGGCACAACAACAATAAACCGCTGCATTCGCTAACAACCTGCACGGTTGTTGACCGCAGCCAGCATCAAAGCGTGAGTTGAAAAATGCCAATCTAGCTCGGCATTTTAGGCAGCAACTCACCAAAGATAGCCTTTCTGCACCGCGTAGATGTTCCGCAGCTGCCCCCCCTTGCCGCGGAATCTTCACGGTCCAGTACACTCTGCGGCAGACTCCCTTACTGTCGCAGAGTGTTTTATTCTTCATCGCTCCAAAAGTTTTCTGCTTTTCACCCGCCTTAGCAAAAATCCGTCTTCTAAGCACAGCAAAGCTGCCGAAATGCCGCCACTAGCGGTAAACTATAAGATTGGCTGTTATTTCTGTTCACCCACTTTCAAAGAAAACTGCGAATTCCACCATGAGCGCCACTCAGCATTCACCCACCAACGCGAACCCGCGTCGTATTTTGATCACCAGTGCATTGCCTTATGCCAATGGCCAGATTCACCTGGGGCACATGCTTGAAGCTATTCAGACCGACATCTGGACCCGCTTCCAACGCGCTCGTGGCCACGAGGTTTACTATGTGTGCGCCGATGACGCCCACGGCACACCCATCATGCTGCATGCTGAAAAGCGCGGCATTACCCCCGAACAATTGATCGCAGAGGTGAAAGAAGCACACCAAGCCGATTACCAAGGCTTTGGTATTTCTCACGATCATTTCTCTTCTACCCACAGCGATAAAAATCGCGAATTGGTGGAGCAGATTTACCTGAAATTAGATGAGAACCAGCACATCGCGCGCCGTTCCATCGAGCAGTTCTACGACACCGAAAAAGGCATGTTCTTGCCCGATCGCTTTATTAAAGGCACCTGCCCTAAATGCAAAGCGGAAGATCAATACGGCGACAGCTGCGAAAAATGTGGCAGTACCTATAACCCCACCGATCTCATCGACCCACGCTCGGTGCTCAGCGGCAGCACGCCTGAAATGCGCCATTCAGAGCATTTCTTCTTCAAGTTGGGTGATTTCACCGACTTGCTGAAACCCTGGATCGGCTCCGAAGCGCTGCAAGAAGAAGTCCGCAACAAGCTGGGGGAATGGTTTGAAGACGGCTTGCGCGACTGGGATATTTCACGCGACGCACCTTACTTTGGTTTTCCCATTCCCGGCCAGCCCGATAAATTCTTCTACGTGTGGCTTGACGCACCCGTAGGCTATATGGCGGCTTTTAAGGAGCTGTGCGAAGCCAAAGGGCTGGATTTCGATCAATGGTGGCAGGCCGATGCCAATACCGAGCTTTATCACTTCATCGGTAAAGACATCATCTACTTTCATGCCCTGTTTTGGCCTGCCATGTTGCATGGCAGCGGTTGGCGCATGCCGAATGCGGTTTTCGCCCACGGCTTTGTCACGGTGAACGGCGCGAAAATGTCGAAATCACGCGGCACCTTTATTCAGGCCAGCACCTATTTAGAGCACCTACAGCCCGACTACCTGCGCTATTACTTCGCCGCCAAGTTAGGCAATGGTTTATCGGATATCGACCTCAGCATGGATGATTTCATGCAACGGGTAAATTCCGATTTGATCGGCAAGTTGGTTAATATCGCCAGCCGTACCGCCTCGTTTGTGAATAAGCGCTTCGACAGCACTTTAGCCAGTGCTTTGCCCGATGCTGAGCTGTATCAGCGTTTTGTCGATGCCAGCGCCGGTATCGCCAAGGATTTCGAAGAACGCAAATACAGCCAGGCGATTCGTCAAATTATGGCCTTGGCCGACGAAGCCAACCGCTATGTGGACGACAACAAACCCTGGCTGATGATCAAAGAAGAAGGTCGCGAACAAGAAGTGCACGGTGTGTGCACCCAAGCACTAAACCTGTTCCGTGTGTTGATGACCTGGTTGAGCCCTGTGATTCCCTTCACCGCCGCCAAAGCGGGTGATTTCTTGCAAGTGAGCTTAAACGATTGGAACGCTATTCAAGCGCCTTTATTGGGCCACCAAATCACCAAGTTTAAAGCGCTGATGACGCGTATTGAATCGAAAACCTTAGATACCCTCATCGAAGCCTCAAAACCTGCCGAAGCTGCGGCTGAAGCAAAGCAAAGCGATGCAGCAGAAATATCTAGCGACAACGAGAACGAAGGCGAAAGCAGCTTGGATCTTGCACCTGAAATCAAGATCGATGATTTCACTAAAATCGATATGCGTGTGGCGCGTATCGTGACCGCCGAGCAGGTAGAAGGCGCCGAGAAGCTGTTGCGCCTAGTGCTCGATTTAGGCGGTGAGCAACGGCAAGTTTTCGCTGGCATTAAGAAATCATACGACCCCAGCCAGCTGGAAGGTCGTTTAACGATCATGCTGGCCAATCTGAAGCCGCGCAAAATGCGCTTTGGTCTGTCCGAAGGCATGGTGCTTGCTGCAGGCGGCAATGCAGGTGGTCCGTACTTATTGAGCCCCGACTCGGGAGCCCAGCCCGGCATGCGGATTTCGTAAGCGCTTAAGCACTGCCAACACAGGTCACAGATTCCACGGGCTGTGACCTCGTCTCGACGGCAAAGATGATAGGCTGATGATGAATGTCATCGGCCTTATCGCTGCTGACTCTCTCTCCTTTTTCTCGCTAAGCGACAGCGCTGATCAATCGAGCCATGTTAGAACAAGGTTTACTCATCCTCGTTAGCACGGTGCTGGCGAACAATTTTGTACTGACACGCTTTTTAGGCTTGTGTCCGTTTATGGGTGTGTCGAACAAAATCGAAGGTGCCATGGGCATGGCTTTAGCCACCATGTTTGTGCTGACCTTAGCTTCGGTGAGCAGTTATCTGGTTTACCAGTACGTTCTATTACCGTTGAATATCACCTACTTGGCTACGGTGAGCTTCATTCTGATCATTGCTGCCTTGGTTCAAGCCATCGAGCTCATCATTCGTAGCCAAAGCCCACTTTTGCACCGCGTGTTGGGAATTTACCTGCCTTTAATCACCACCAATTGCGCTGTGCTAGGTGTCGCCTTATTAAATGTGCGCCAACAACACCATTTATTTGAAGCGGCTTTATTTGGCTTTGGTGCCGGTTTAGGCTTTGGCATTGTCTTAGTCAGCTTTGCTGCACTACGCGAGCGCATAGAACGTAGCCCCGTTCCTGAGCCTTTTAAAGGCGCACCCATCGCCTTAATTACTGCCGGCATCATGGCCATGGCATTCATGGGCTTTACCGGCATGGTGAAAGCCTGATGCTTAGCGCTATTCTCGGGCTCAGCCTATTAGCGCTGACGCTGGCCGCTTTGCTGGTATGGGTCGCACGTCGTTTTCCCGCCGACAGCGATCCTTTGGTGGTAGAAATTGAAACCCTGCTGCCGCAAACCCAGTGCGCCCAATGTGGTTATCCGGGCTGCCGCCCTTACGCTGAGGCTATCGCCCAAGGCCATGCTGAAATTAATCGTTGCCCGCCCGGCGGCACCGCCACGATTCAAGCATTAGCCGACTTGTTAGGTTGCGAAGCCAAGCCGTTAGATGAATCGCTAGGCGAAGAAAAACCGCCCTTAGTGGCCATCATCGATGAAGCCAGCTGCATTGGTTGTAAATTATGCATTCAAGCCTGTCCCGTAGATGCCATCTTGGGGGCAGCCAAACGCATGCACACTGTTATTGCCGATGAATGCACCGGCTGCGAGCTTTGTATTCCGCCATGCCCGGTGGATTGCATCGACCTCATCCCAGCACCTCAGGTCGCAAGCTTACCCAACGCACTAAAACGCGCTCAGCGTATCCAAATGCAGGTGCGCGCATGAGTGATTTCAACAACGACATTGGCCAGCAGCTACACCGTTTCCACGGCGGCTTGCAGTTACGTCACTACAAACAGATTTCGTGTACCGAGTCACCGCCATTTATCGCCGTTCCCAAGCAGTTAGTGGTACCACTACAGCAACACGCGGGACTTATCGCCGAGCCTTGCGTGGAAGTGGGCCAGCGAGTACTGCGCGGCCAGCGTATTGCCAGTGCACAAAGCGGAATCAGCGCCCATTTACACGCGCCGAGTTCAGGCACCGTCAGCGCCATTGAAGCGCGCTGGGTGCACCACGAATTACGCTGCCAAGCAGTAATTATCGATTGCGATGGATTGGATGAAGCCGTCGCGTTGACACCGCTAAACGGCTGGACCCAGTCAGCGCCCGAAAGTGTGGTCAGCCATCTGCAAGCTATGGGCGTGGTGGGTTTAGGTGGCGCGGTGTTTCCTAGCGCGCAAAAAATTCACCAAAGCCTGCATCAAGAACAGAACATTCATACGGTCATTTTAAATGGTGCCGAATGCGAGCCGTATCTGAGCTGTGATGAGAGCCTGATGCTCAGCCGCCCCGAAGAAGTGATACGTGGCGCGCAGATTCTCTGCCACGCCGCCCAGGCCCAGCAGGTCATCATTGCCATTGAAGATCGCATGACCGAGGTCGAAAAACGTTTGCTTCAATGCATCAAAACGAAAAACCTTTCTCACATCCAAGTGGTGCAAGTGCCCACCTACTATCCAGAAGGAGGCGAGCGTCAGTTAATTCAGGTGCTCACCGGCGAGGAAGTGCCCAGCGGAGGATATCCCCAGGATTTAGGCTTGGTTTGCTTCAACGTAGCCACCGCTCAGGCTAGTTTCAAAGCCGTGGAACATGGCGAACCCTTAATTCAGCGTTTAGTCACGGTAACCGGACAAAGCGTGCAACACCCCGGCAATTGGTGGGCACGGTTGGGAACGCCGGTCGATGATCTCCTCCGTGCGGCCGGTGGCTTACAGCAGGCGGTGGATCGTATTGTGATGGGTGGCCCTATCATGGGCCGCTGCTTGATCGATACCCAAGCTCCCGTGGTTAAAGCTAGCAATTGTATTTTGGCCTTAAGCAATGCCGAGGTACACGATCCGCAAGGTGAGCTTCCATGCATCAACTGTGGCTTCTGCGTGCGTGTCTGCCCGGCCCGCTTGCTGCCCCAAGAGCTGCACTGGGCGGTACGCAGCCAGCAGCTCGATCGCGCCCGCGACTACGGTTTGATGGACTGCATCGAATGCGGCTGCTGCGATCAAGTTTGCCCCAGCCATATCGCGCTGGTGGAAGACTACCGTCTGGGCAAACACCAATTACGGGTTCAACAGCAAGAGCAACAACGTGCCCAATTGGCCAAACAACGCTACGAAGCCCGTCAAGAACGCTTGCAACAACACGAGGCAGCCTTAGCCGCGCGCCGTCAAGTACGCAAAAGCCCAGCCAGCAAACCGCTAGACGCCAAAGCCCGTATCGCGGCCGCATTGGCGAAAAAGCGCCAGCAAAAAGCGGCGCAGCAAGCAACAAACACAACGCCGCCCACATCATCTGACGAGGACCGCTCATGAGCCAAGGCCAGACACCCAGTCTGCAAGTAGGCGGCGCACCGCATTTACCGCCCCCACGCTCGGTGGCCAGCATCATGCGCGAGGTGCTCTATGCGTTGATCCCTGGGATTTTGGCCCATGTGTGGTACTTCGGCCCATGGATCTTATTCCAGCTACTCATCGCCTGTACCTTTGCACTGCTGGCCGAGTGGGCTATGTTGAAGCTGCGCCAACAGCCCTTAAAACCCTTTCTAAGCGATTACACCGCCGTGGTGACCGCCGTACTGTTTGTATTGTGTTCACCACCACTCATGCCCTGGTGGGTCAGTGCTATCGGTATGTTTTTCGCCATTGTGATCGCGAAGCATCTCTATGGTGGCTTAGGGCAGAATCGTTTTAACCCGGCCATGGTGGGTTATGTGGCCGTACTCATCGCGTACCCGCAAGTCATGACCCAGTGGTTACCACCACAGATGTTATTTGATGAACTGGGCCTGCGTTCTTTAGATATCGGACAAGGTTTGTGGATTATCTTAACTGGCACGCCGCCCGAGGCATTAACTTGGGACACCATTAGCCAAGCCACACCGCTAGATACCCTGCGCCAAGGCGCGACCAAGAATTTACTCATTAACGAAATTAGAGTCTCCCCCATCTTTGGCCAATTCGGTGGCTGGGGTTGGGAATGGATTGCTAACTGGTACTTTTTAGGCGGTTTATGGTTGTTGTATCGCCGCGTTATTAGTTGGCAAGTACCCGTGGCCGCCATCGCAACGGTCGTTTTTTTAACGCTGCCCTTCTTTTTGATGGACCCCGACGCCCATCCCTTCCCCATGCAGCATGTATTCAGCGGCGGTATCGTTTTAGGTGCATTTTTTATTGCCACCGATCCAGTCTCGGGCAGTAGCACGCCCATGGGTAAACTGCTGTTTGGTGTGGGTATAGGTTTAATTATGTTGGTCATTCGGCGCTGGAGCGCCTATCCCGACGGCGTCGCTTTTGCCGTTTTATGTATGAATATGCTGGCACCTTTGCTGGATCGCTACACGCGCCCAAGGATCTACGGTCATGAGCGATAAGCACAAATCATCGCTGCACAGCATCGTCATGCTAACGCTAGCCGCAGCACTAACGACCTTGTTGCTCAGCGGTTTATTCCAGCACACCAAGCCGCGTATCGACGATCAACGCCAAGCGGCCATTGAGGCTACATTGAGCCAAGTCATTCCCGGCATCGAATTCGATAACCGCCTACAGCGCGATCGCCAAGCCATCAATGCACCCGGTTTTTTCCAAACCGATCAAGCCTTGTGGTGGTATCCGGTTCGTCTCCAAGGCCAGACCCAAGCCATCATTCTGGATGTGATCGCACCCGATGGCTATAACGGCGACATCCGTTTGCTGGTGGGTATTAATCGGCAATTAGAAGTGACCGGTGTGCGTGTCACCCAACATTTGGAAACACCCGGTTTGGGCGATGCCATCGAGTACCAAAAAAGCCCGTGGGTCGATCAGTTGATCGGCCGGCGTTTAGTCCCTAACAGCAACGAACCCGAGGCAGGCTCACAATGGGATCACAGCGAATGGGCGGTGCGTCGCCAAGGGGGCGACTTTGACGCCATCACCGGCGCAACCGTCACCTCCAGTGCCATGATTGCCGTGGTGGAGCGCAGCTTGGAATACGCCCATCGTCAGCGTGATCGGTGGTTTTTGCCCGTCACTCAATCAGCATCACCAGGCCCAGCAATGGAGGGCAGCCAGCCATGACAACACCCCCCCCTAAGCCCGCCAGCATTTGGCGTCAGGGCCTTTGGGATAACAACCCGGCACTGGTGCAACTGCTAGGCTTGTGTCCATTACTGGCGGTGAGCAATACCTTGGTGAACGCCTTGGGTTTAGGTATTGCCACATTGCTGACCCTGATGGTGACCAACACATTGGCGTCTTTACTACGCCACTGGTTACGGCCGGAAATTCGCATTGCTGTGTTTGTGCTGATTATCGCAGGCGCGGTGACCGCATTAGACTTACTGATGGCCGCTTATCGTTTCGACTTACACCAAAGATTGGGCATTTTCGTGCCGCTAATCGTAACGAACTGTGCCATTTTAGCCCGCGCCGAGAGCTTTGCATCACGCCAGCCGGTGTGGCCCGCTTTTCTCGACGGCTGCGCCCAAGGGCTGGGTTTTATGCTGCTACTTGCCGTTTTAGGCGCTATTCGTGAAGTGTTGGGCTATGGTAGTTTACTGCGCCAGGCCGACAGCCTGTTTGGTTCCGTAGCGGCCTCTTGGACCCTGCAATTTGGCGACCAAGGCTGGTCATTTTTATTGGCGATTTTACCGCCTGGTGCATTCCTCATTCTAGGCTTGCTACTGGCGGGTCAACGTTATTGGAGTGCACGCCAAGCCCAGGCAAAAACGGCCTTATCCCAAACTCAAGGCTTAACAGGGACGCGTGCAGATACATCCTTAAACCAACTTTAAGTCGTTGTTTTAAATCGATGTATCTCACTACAAACAGAATTCTTAAAAAACTGAACAACAAAAACAGCAATGCTGTCGCTATTTTTACGTTGGAGCTAATGTGAGCATGAATGTTGCCGATCGCGAGACGTTTTTCAGCCGTCTTCAAGCCATCGAGCCCGAGCCCAAAACCGAGTTGAAATACGACACGGCCTTTGAACTGCTGGTGGCGGTCACTTTATCGGCCCAAGCTACCGATGTTTCGGTCAACAAAGCTACCGACAAGCTATTTCCCGTAGCCAACACCCCGGCGGCCATCTTGGCTTTGGGTGAAGAAGGTTTAAAGACATACATTCAGACCATCGGCTTATTTAACAGCAAAGCCAAACACATTATAAAGATGTGTCAGATGCTGTTAGATTTGCATCAAGGCGAGGTACCGAAGGACCGAAAATCGTTAGAAGCATTACCTGGAGTGGGTCGGAAAACCGCTAATGTGGTGCTAAACGTCGCCTTCGGGGAACCCACCATGGCAGTTGATACTCATATATTCAGGGTCTCTAACCGCACGGGTTTAGCGCCCGGCAAAACGCCATTAGCCGTAGAAAAAGCATTGCTGAAACGTATCCCCGAAAAGTACATGCTCTATGCGCACCACTGGCTCATTTTGCACGGCCGCTACACCTGTATGGCTCGGAAACCTAAATGTACCGAGTGCAATGTTCATGATGTGTGTCGATTCAAAGGTAAATCGAGCGTCTAATGGCTTTCACAAAAGCCATGAAAAACAAAAACTTGGTGCAGGGTGAGCACGCTGTAACATGCTTGAGACAATATTTTTGCAATCTGAGTAATCGGGCTGCGGTCTATTAAGTCGAATTTGTGGCGGTGTGCTTGGAAATTTCACAGCTCACTGTTACGCTGTGAGTTATTGTGTCTAGGATGGCCGCGTTTAAAACTTCAGTAACCAAGCCGTCCTCAGATTTTTAGTTTCATAACAAAAACGGATTTTTAAACCGTTTTTTCAATATCAGGGTCTATAGAGCCCACACCTTACGATCCGATTGTGGAGGTTTTTCAATTATGTCTAGCAAAATCAAACCTGTAGCTGCTGCCGTTGGTGCTGCTTTTGTTACTTCTTTGGCAGTTTCCGGCACCGCCAGTGCCGCTGATCAAGACGTTGTCTTCGGTTCTGTGGACCTGGACGCTGGCTACATGTTGGCTGGTGGCGAAGGCAAATGTGGCGAAGGCAAATG
>JAKSCJ010000179.1 GCA_022360675.1 Lysobacterales bacterium | reverse complement strand
GCGTTTTATCGGCCGCATGGACGAGCAAGTGAAAATCCGTGGTCACCGTGTCGAGCCCGAAGAAGTGGCGGGTACGCTGCGTAAAGCCAATGGTGTTCAATGTGCGGTGGTGTTGGCCGTCGATGGCGAGCTGCGTGCTTATATCAGCGGGCCTTTAGCGCAGCGCCCTGATTTACCCAGCTTGCAGCAATGGTTACGCCAACGCTTACCGGTTTACGCTTGCCCCGCGCATATTTTTTGGCTCGATACCCTGCCGTTAAATGCCACCGGCAAGATCGACCGCCCGGTATTGGCGGCGCTACCGGTGGAACAAGCGGCAGGCGCGGCCGCTGCGGCCAGTAATAAAACCGAAGCCCAGCTCTTGGCCATTTGGAAAGCTTTGCTACAGCGCGAAGATATCGGCGTACACGATAACTTCTTCCAGCAGGGCGGAGATTCTATTCTCACTATTCAAATGGTGGCCCGAGCGCGGCAAAAAGGCATTGTGCTAACGCCGCAACAAGTGTTCGACCTACAAACCGTTGCGCGCTTGGTGGAAGCGGCAGAGCAAACGGCGGTGGTGAATGCCGAGCAAGGCCAAATCACCGGCGATGTGGCGCTTAGCGAGAATCAACAGCAGTTTTTCTTGCGCCATGCAGCCGAACCCCACTTTGCCTTCCATAACCGTGTACTCACGGTGAATCAAAACCTGGATATCGAACTGCTGAGCCAAGCGGTGGACTACCTACTGCGTCGCCACGATGCCTTGCGCTTACGTTTTGAAGCACAGGCAACGAGCAAGGTTCGCAGCTTGCAAGAAAGTGCGACACCGCAGTGGCGGCAGTGGTCGGAGCATAGCGCGCATTTAGTGCTGCACGACCACTTAGTGTTACGCCCCTTGAGCCCAGGTCAAGATGTGGCGATTCAACTGAATACAGCCCTGCAAGAGCTGGCCTATGAATGCGACTTAGCCAACGGCCCGCTGTGTCGCTTTGTGTACTTCCAAAACCTGGCCCAGCAAGAAGACGATACCGGGCAACAGCAATGCGGGCATTTACTGATTGCCGCTCATCGTTTGGCCATTGATGGTGTTTCTTGGCGCATTATCCTGGCCGACTTCATCGATTGCTACCAGCGTTTACTGCGTAGCGGTGATACCCCTAGCGATTTAAAAACCAGCGCCTTTCGCCAATGGGTCGATGCGGTGGCCGAGTGGCGTCCTTGCGAGGCCCAGCTAAACCCGTGGCCTGAATGGCAAGATCGTGACGACCAACTGGCAACGGCACTTCAACAGTATTTGCAGCGCAAAGAGCTGGATAAAGGCAACGAGCATACGGCCCAGCGCCAGGGTTTTGCACTCAGCAATGCAACCAGCCAGCAGTTATTGCAACTCAGTGCCCAGCGCGAAGACGATATCACCAGCTTGCTGTTGGCGGCTGTGGTGCAAGCCATGCAGCGCTGGTGTGGTGTGCAGCAGTTGTGGATCGATGTCGAAAGCCATGGCCGTGGGCATGGTTTTGATTATCTGGATATCTCTCGCACTTGTGGCTATTTTGCCTGTGTTATTCCCCAGTGGTTCGCGGTCCAGAAAACCCTTAACGACACGCTGCAACATTGCTTGGAGCAACGCGCTTTATTGCCCAGTAATGATTTTGCCTTTGCTCAAATGAAAAGCCTGAACAGCGATCCGGCTATGGCAGCCTTGCCGCAGGCTGGCATGTTGTTGAGTTATCTGGGGCAGTTTGACCAAGCCATTGGCGAGAACGAAGTATTCCAACCCAGTCGTTATTGGATACCGCCACTGCGCCACGGTGATAACCCGCGCCAATATTGGTTGGAATGCACCATGGGCGTGGTGGATGGCTGTCTGCAAGTTTCGTGGCTGTATTCGGGCCAGGTTTTGCCCGAGACTGCCATCGAGCAATTGAATCATCATCTGCAACATCAGCTGCAAGCCTTGGCGGCGCTTAGCGACACGGCACTAATAGAAACCACCGAAACCGCAGCGCCGACACAAGAAGCGCTGACCGAAGCTTCACCAGAGCCTGCGAGCACCGCCGATCAAGCCAGTAAGGCCAGTGGTGAGCCCGAAGGTGATATCTCCCCTGTGGAAGAAGCCTTGTCGGCATTGAGCGAGCCCGTAGCGGCGCAAACACTGGCCAGTGTGGCATTGGATCATAGCGATTACTCCCGTTTACTTCCGCCCTACCTCGCCCCGGAACCGGTGGAAGTGGTGCTGCCATTACCCGGCTATTTGCATGGCATGTTGAGCTATGCGGTGAATCACCCTGGCAGTGCGGTTTATAAGGTACAAAATGCCTTCAATTGGGAAGGCCCAGCCGACGAAGCTTGCCTGCAACTAGCCTGGCAAGCGCTTATGCAGCGGCATCAAGCCTTGCGCATGAGCGTGTATGAACTCGATGCCGATCCGGCGGTGTTGGTGATTCATCGTGAGGTGCCTTTGCCATGGAGCCAGCACGACTGGCGTGACCTCAGCTTTGCCGACCAAGAACAGGCCTATGCCGAGCTGTTGGAAGAAAGTCTGCAATTCGACTTCTTACCTTCCCAAGCGCCCATGATGCAGCTGCATTGGATTTTGCTTGGCGAAGAGCGCCAGCGCTTATTGTGGGTGCATCATCATGCCATTGCCGATGGTTGGTCGGCTGCGGTGTTGTGGCGTGAATTATTCCAGCTGTATGAAGCCTTGCTGGCACAACAGCAGGCCCAAGCGCCCTCGCAGGCTGGCTTCGACAGTGCTGAGGCCACACTGGATATCGATCCGCTGGATATCGAGCCTTTCGATATCGTAGATACATCACTCGATAACGCATCTGCACTCAATACCCAAACCATTACCCAAGCCTGGCCTAAAGCGGCTGGCTTTGAAGATTATCTACGCTGGCGTTTAAGCGTGGATCGCCCCCAGCTCGAGCAATATTGGCAGCAACGTTTCGCCGGTTTGAAACGCTATTCCCAGTGCTTTGCCGGTTTGCCGCAACGTTTGCAACGCGTCGATAAACAACGCAGCAGCGATGAAAGCATGCAAGAGCTGGAATGGTTGGCACCGGCAAGCCTGAGCCATAATTTGAACCAGTTCTTGCAAACGCAAGGCATAACGGCTGCTTTATTATTTCAAGCGGCCTGGGCCTTGTTCTTAAGCCGCTGTGAAGATGTAGACCAAGTGCGTTTTGGTATGGCCGCCGCTGGCCGACCTGCCGAACTCGACGGTGTTGAGCAACTGGTCGGCCTCTGTTTGAATGCGGTGCCTTGCCAAATTCAGGTGCATGCAGAGCTTGAACTGGGGCAGTGGTTGCAACAGCTGCGCTTACAAAGCCACCAAGACGAGCACCACGCCCAGCTTTCGCAGCGCGAACTCAGCCAGAGTTTGGGCTTAAGCCAACCCTTATTCGATACCTTTTTAGTGTGCGAGAACCTGCCCCACGGCAGTGCTAGCCTGGAACAAGTACGCCTTACCCATGTGAACGGGTTCTCGTACAACCATTACCCACTCACACTCATGCTGGTGCCGGGCGAGCAATGGTACTTAAAGGTGAAATACAACGCGGCGCTGGTGCGCGAAGATCGTATCGCCTGGCTGTTGCAGGCTTTCTCTAGTCTGCTCTTACAAATGTGCCAGAGCGTTGAGCAGCGCCTTGCCGATATTCACTGGGCAGCACCCATTACGCGCGAGGCGTGGAAACAAAAACACCAAGCTCATCATGCCGGAGCGGTGGAAATTCTTTATGAATCCATGTTGCCCGATGTGGTCCGCAGTATCCCCGATAGCCATCTTGCCCTTATTCAGCAAGACCAACGCATTCATTACGCGCAACTACGCGAGCGAGCCTGCCGCTTAGCTCAGTATCTGTGCAATGTGAATGTACAGGTGGGTGATCGCGTGGCCTTGGTTTTACCGGTGGATGTTGATCACATTGTGGCCTTATTGGCTGTACATTTTTGTGGTGCCACAGCGGTGTTAGTGGATACCCAGGCCAGTGCTCAGGTGCAGCAACACATTCTGGACGAAAGCGCTTGCGCCACCATCATCACCCACAGCCGCTGGATGAATCATTTGCTGGCAGCCGATGATCTGGCCGAGCTGGTGGTGCTCGATCGCGATGCCGACGAGATCGCCGAGTGTGAAGCGGTGGATCCGCAGGTTTCGGTCTTTGCCAGCAGTATCGCTTACATTGTTTATGAGCAGGGGTTAGATGAATTCGATGCCACCAGCCACAGCAGCACGGCTTGCTATGGCCGCCTCGTGAGTCACGCCACCTTAGCGCGCGATGCACGGCAGCTCATGGCACCCATGGGTTTGGTGGAAGATGCGGTGGTGGCCTGTGTGGCAGGCGATGCCGGTGGCTTTGCTTATCGCGCTATGTTTTGCGCCTTAATTCACGGTTTAACCCTGGCCTTGGAGCCATTGAGTGAAGCCGCAAAAGCGGCGCAAGTCGTGCAAGGCTTAAGCGAGCGTTCGGTTTCGTGTGTTTTATTGTCGTCGGCAATGCTAAGTCGGGCACTCAATAACGCAGCAGCGCCGAGCCAACTACCGCCCTATGTGCTATTGGGTGATCTTCAAGCCTCGGCCGATTTTATCGAGCGTGTGCAGCAGCGTTATCCGCATACTCAGGTACTGAGTCTGTTGTGTGAATCGGTGGTGGGAATGAGTGCGGCTTGCTGCCAATGGCAAGTGGATGATCCGCAGGAAGGTCCGCAACTACAGGTGCAACAGCTGCTAAACCATGCAGATTTATATATCCACGACCACAGCCTGCGCCCGGTGGCGGCGGCCTGTGCGGCAGGCCTGAGTATCGTGGGGGCGGGCTTTGCCGATGCCTACGAACAACAGAGCAAGCGCACCGCACAGCACTGGTGTATTGATCCACAACGCAAAGGCCGCCGTTTGTATGGCACCGCTTGGCGCGCTTTATTAAATAACGCCGAAGATGTGACCTTATGGCCGCGCTTTGTGCATCCTAAGCTGATGCGTCCGTACGACGAACGTTTGCAACAGCTCGAACAGCGCTTACGCAAGACCCAAGGTTTGGATGGCTGGCAATGGCTAGCGCACGGTCATCAGGCCGAGCAAGGTTTTAGCTTGGTGCTATACGGGCCGCTGGATGAACGCACATGGCATGCCTTACAAAACCAAGCTGAACGCGCGGCGTGCCCGGTGTACTGGCAAGCTTTAGCGCCATTGGATCGAGCCACTAATTTAGCGTTAAATGGCTATGTGCAGTCTGTTGAATCACTAACAAACGATCAAGCGCAAAAAGCGGAGGCATTGCCGCAGGGGGCATCATCGGAGCCCAGCACCGCGGCGTCGCTTCATCCGCATCAGCAAACCGTACAGGCGCAGTTGCTAACGCTGTGGAAGGACTTGCTACAGCGCGACGATATCGGCTTAGAGCAAGCGTTTTTAAGCATTGGTGGCGATTCCATCCTGGTTTTACAAATGGTGGCCAGAGCCCGTGCTTTGGGCTTGGCCTTGGATCCGCAAATGGTGTTCGAACAGCAAACGATTGCTGCCATTGCCGCGCAGCTGGCAGTGGCTCACGAGCCATCGTTAAGTGCCGAGGAAGCCGCCGCCGCACAAACCACGGAATTGATATCGGGATCACTGGCTGCCGATACGATTGAACATGATGCCGAAACCGAGGGGTTAGCCAGTACTGAGGAGACACCCTCAAGCTCGGCTTTCGATGGTCAAAACTGTATCTTAGCGCCCATTCAGCGTCGTTTCTTTACGCTGGTCACCGAGCAAAGCCATCACTATGTACAAGCGCGAGTGTTGCAACTGCCTCGCGATGCCGATGAGCACAGCCTGCGCCGGGCTTTGTATGCGCTATGGCAACAGCATCCGGCCTTGCGCCTAAGCTTCGACACCACGCCATTGGTGGTGGGGCAGTGGCCCAGTGCTGAGTTTTTACCGCTCGATGCCGTGACCCCCAGCGATTTACTACATTGCGAAACCGTGCAGCTAAACGAAGGCTGGCAAGCAGCTATCGATGAAGCTACCCAGTACTGGTTTGCGCAGCTAGATCTTGCCGGCCCGTTGTTTAGAGCATTGTGGCTCGATGGTGAAAACGGCAGTAGTCGTTTGGTGTTGTTTGCCCATCACTTGGTGGTGGATGGTGTTTCGTGGCGAACACTACAGCAAGATTTAATCCTCGCTTACGAGGCGGCAAAACAAGGCCAAGGGATAACACAAGCTGACAACAGCGCCGCGTTTTCGAGCTGGAGCCAGGCTTTAGAGCGTTGCCGTGGGCAACTAGCTGCAGAGTCACGTCATTACTGGCAACAGCAAGCGGCGCGTTTTGCCAGCGCGCAAAGCCATGTGGCCTTGGAATCTGAACTCCGCCAATGGCAAAACGAAGGCTTACTGAATGCCGACTACAGCGAGCGCCACGAGCAGTTCAGCATTCAACTTAGCCAAGCCTTATTGAGCGATGCCGTCAGTATCAATGAATTGCGTGTTGAAGAACTCCTGCTGGCCGCTTTAGCGCGGGCTTGTGCCGATCCACAAATCACACCCCGCTTTCCTGTGCCCGATGCCCTAGACATCTACCGCCAAGCGCAGCAAGACGATACCCCCGTGTCGTTCCACTGGCCGTTGGGCGTTGGCAATGCACAAAATGTGAATGGCTTTTGGCTTGACCTCGAAGGCCACGGTCGCGATGTGCTGGCGCGTTTGGCTACCGATGAAGCGCACAATCACCAGATACAAAACCACCAGGCACATGATCAACCACTAGAGGCCAACACAGGCTTAGCGGTGGAACGCACAGTGGGTTGGTTTACTAAACTGTATCCAGTCAAACTGCCCAGTGCGGCCGACTGGCACGATGCGGTGTTATTAACTAATACTCGCCATAGCTTGCAGCAGGCCCAGCAGTACAGCGATGCCTATCTATTGTTGCGCTACGGCGATGAAGTACCCACCACTCAACAGTTACCCAAACCGGCGCTCAAGTTTAATTACTTCGGCCGCATTGTGAACGACAGCAGCCAAGCTTTTGCCTTGGCCGATGAACAGGCCCGTGGTTTACATAGTGAGTTACAAACTGCTTTGTACAGTTTGGGAATTGATGCGGTTATTACCGGTCGCGCCGGAGCGGAGCAGCTGCATATGATCTGGCGTTATCCCAGCGAGTTTGAAAGCCGGGTAGAAGGCTTGATCGCAGCTTTTGCCAATGCACTTTCCAGCTTGGTCGATCATTGTATTGAGTGGGCCGATCGTCAAGGTATTGAAGAGCCCGACCCCGAACTCGAAGCTGAGTACTCCGAGTTAGATCAACTCTTAGACGAACTGGAAACCCTGCTATGAGTGGTGCAGCATTCTCCGCTGCAGCCGATCAGGTGGCAGGGGTGTACCCGCTGCCACCCAGCCAGCAGGGTATGTTGTATCACCATGTGTTGGCACCGCGCTCTGGTGCCTATGTGCCGCAAATGGCCATCGCTTTACGCGGACCTTTGCAGCCACAAATCTTGCGCCAAGCGTGGCAGCACCTCGTTGCTCGGCACGGTGTTTTGCGCACTATCTTTGCCCGCCTGGAAACCGCCAAACCCTTACAAATTATTCTGAAACAAGCCCCCTTGCCGTGGCAGGAATTTAACTGGCAAAGCCAAACCCCAGCGCAACAAGATCAAGCTTGGCAAAGCCTTTGCCGCGAACAATGGCTTACTCCATTTGAGCTGAACCAAGCGCCGCTAATGCGTTTGGTGTTGGTGCGTTTTCATTCTGAACAATGGCGCTTGTTGTGGACCCATCATCATGTGCTGAGCGATGGTTGGTCGACCCAACGCATGTTGGCTGAGTTGATGCAAAGCTATGAGCAATTACTCCAGGGCCAAGCGCTAGACGACAGCACACATTCGGGTTGGGTGCGTTATTTGCAATGGTGGCAACAACAAGATCATAGGCAAGCGCGTGCTTATTGGCAGCAGTATTTAAGCCAACTGAATGATGCCGCAAAAACGTTGCCGCTGATCAAAAATAGCGCCTTCGACGCCACACAAGAAGGCCAACAAAACGAATGCCATTGGCAAGCTGATAAGCGCCTGTATCAAGACATCAAACAAACCGCTCAACAGCATTGCTTAACGCTCAACACCCTGATAAAAGCCGCTTGGGCTTTGGTCTTGGCACGGGTTAATGATCAACATCAGATTTGCTTTGGTGCCACCTTATCGGGTCGTCCCAGCCATTTGGACGATGTGGAAAATATTGTCGGTCAGCTGATTCAAAGCGTGCCGGTGTGTACTGGGCTCGATCCCCAGCGCAAAGTGTTGGATTGGTTACAAGGCTTACAGCGCGAACAACTCGATCATGATCGCCACTGTCATCTGGGCTTAACCGCTATCCAGGAATGCGCGCCGAAAAATACTCAGGCCAACAACACAGGCGTTCATGTGCAAGCCCAAGAGCGGCCTCATTCCCAAGCTTTATTCGATACCTTATTGGTCTTCGAAAACTTTCCGCAGCAAAGCGCGACGCATACTTTAGCGTCGGGCTTAAGTGTGCAACGCTTGGCCAGTGTTTCGCAGAATCATTATCCCTTAACGCTGGCTG
>JAKSCJ010000357.1 GCA_022360675.1 Lysobacterales bacterium | reverse complement strand
TGACAGGCCGGTATTCTAACCAACTGAACTACCACTCCTAAACGAGGAACGCATTATAAACGATCTTCGTAAATAGTGATAGTCGTTTTTGCACGTAAAAGTGAAATTAAATGCTCTTGTTCTGCACCTGAGAAATAAGTCGCAATTTCACGTTCAACTTGTTGCTTCGTTGCTTCTTGTGCAGCGGCCGGGTCACCTTCAGTAACACCAAACAAACCAAGCACTGCCCAGTCTTGATTATTACGTTTGGCCACATGGAATGTGGGTTGGCCCGCTTCAGGTACAGGCAATGCAAAAACAGCTTCAATGAAAGGCAAGCCTAATTGGAAGTCACGACGAGACATTTGCTCCATCTTCGTCACTTCTTGTTCGTCTTCGCTTGCTGCTGCGGCTAGATCGATCTCACCACTCTCGATACGTGATAAGTAAGCATCGGCTGCCGCCTGTGCTGCTTCACTACTTTTCTGTTGCAGTAAGATCGCACGAATTTCTTCGCTAACCTCTTCAAACGGGCGCGCTGTAGAAGGTAAGTGCTCGTTCAAACGAACCACAACAACATGGTCAGGCTCAACTTGTAAGGGATCACTGTTTAAACCGTCGGCTAATACCAAGTCATCAAACGATGCTTTGGCAACATCGGGGAAAGAAGCGATACCCGCGCCACCGGTACGACCAAATGCGGGACTGGTTTTTACTTCAATACCTACCTCATCAGCTGCACGTTGCAGGCTTCCGGTATCTTCATAGGTAATCTCAGTAACACGGCGAACAACATCGTCATATACACGACGAGATTGCTCTTGCGCTTCTTCACGACGTAACTCTTCTTGAACCTCAGCAAATTCCTGACCGTGGCTTTCGTCAATCTCACGTAGCCAAATAACGTGATAACCAAAGCTGGTTTTAATGGGCTCAGAGATAGCACCTGAATCCATAGCGAATAAGGCTTCTTCAAACGGTGCCACCATAACGCCGGTTTCAACCCAACCTAAGTCACCACCGGTTTCTGATGAACCCGGATCTTCAGAAAACTCTTTTGCCAAGTCTTCAAAAGCCTCGCCATCGCGTGCACGTTGACTTAAAGACTGAGCCAGCTCTAAGGCTTTAGCATCAGCACTGTCGTCACTAGCATCGACGTTTAATAAGATATGCGAGGTTAAACGGCGTTCTGGAGTAACAAAGCGACCTTTTTGTTGTTCATAACGATCCAACAAGGTTTGCTCACTGATATCCACATTGGATTCGTAATCGGTGGCATTCACTTCCAGGTAGTCGATAACCACCTGCTCGGGGGTCATGAATGAATTGGTGTTGGCATCGTAGTACTCGCGCATTTCTTCGTCAGTAATGCTTACTGAATCGCGAAACTGCTGAGCATTGATGGGGAAAAACTCAACACTACGTTTTTCATCTTGCAACTTAATGGTTTGGTTAGTTTCTTCTGCCGTAGCAAACGAAGACGCACCCACACCGTTTAATAAGCGATTTAAACGCAGATTGGTTCTTTGTGACTCTTCAAACTGTGCAACCGATACACCAGAGGCACTTAATAGACGACTATATTGATCGCCATCGAATTGACCGCCTACTTGGAACGTAGGCATAGAAGCGATCAATTCTGCTAATTCTTGGGCGGGAACATCGATGCCATTAGCCACTGCATATTGATGCAATAACTTTTGGTCAATCATACTTTCCAAGTGTTCACGGCGAGGTATCTCACCTTCAAACAATGAAGGGTTGAAGTTATCACCCATAAACTGTTGGACACGCCGGCGCTGTTGATTGAAAGACTGTTGGTATTCAGTGACCGAAATGTCTTCTTCACCAACTGTTGCCACTACATTACCGGGATCCGGTGTAAAGTAGTTTTGAATGCCAACCAAAGCGAAAGGTATGGCCAACAGGCCGAGAATAATTCCCGCGACAATTCCCGAAACGCGGTCTCTGATCGCCTGCAGCATGGTCTTCCCGTTTTTAAATAAGCCAGAAACAAAAATGGGCGCCTTGCGGGCGCCCATCTGATATATGGCGGAGTGGACGGGACTCGAACCCGCGACCCCCGGCGTGACAGGCCGGTATTCTAACCAACTGAACTACCACTCCTAATTGTCTTCTTGGTGGGTGCTGACGGGCTCGAACCGCCGACCCTCGCCTTGTAAGGGCGATGCTCTACCAACTGAGCTAAGCACCCCAAGAAAGAAAGCTAGTTTACAGCATCTTTTAGAGCTTTACCAGCCCTAAATGAAGGAGATTTTGATGCTTTAATTTTGATCTCTTCACCAGTTTGAGGGTTGCGGCCTTTACGCGCGCTACGCTTCTTAACTTGGAAGGTACCAAAGCCCACTAATGATACCACATCGCCCTTCTTAAGTGCATGGGTTACGCTGGAAACAAAAGCATCCAATGCACGCCCGGCATCTGCTTTGGTCAAACCTGCGTTTTCCGCAATCCGGTCGATGAGCTCTGCTTTATTCATTCTGACACTCCAAAAGAACTGTTCTTTAATAAGCCACCTGTTCGGTGGCGGCTAGTCCGGAAGGTAATCTTTGTTACCTTCGCCAACCCCCAATTGTCCCGCAAGATGCGGTTGACGCATGGTAGCTTAGTGCTGAAACACCTTCAAGCGCTTATGGGGCGCGGGATTCAGCGATTCAGTATAAGCCGGGGTACATCAAGGTACCCCTACTACGTCTTAGTGTGGCCTAATTTCGGTTTGAGAACCGGAACCAGACCGAGAAGTTGCAGTGCCTGTGGAATCGTCCTGAGCCAAAGGCTGGGTCTTTTCAGACAATGCAATTTCTAATACATCGTCAATCCATGAGACCGGATGAATGGCCAGTGCATCCCTAATATTTTTAGGAATTTCGACCAAATCTTTACGGTTATCTTCCGGAATAATAACGGTACGAATACCACCACGGTGTGCTGCTAACAGCTTTTCCTTCAGACCACCAATAGGCAGTACCTTACCGCGCAGGGTAATTTCACCAGTCATAGCAACATCCGCTAAGACAGGAATCTTAGTTAATGCTGACACTACTGCGGTGCACATGGCAATACCTGCACTTGGTCCGTCTTTCGGAGTCGCACCTTCCGGAACATGGATATGGATATCATTGTTTTGCAGAAAATCTGCTTGAATACCCAACATGGCAGCACGGCTGCGTACAACAGTGATGGCAGCGTGTACTGACTCACGCATCACATCACCGAGCTGACCTGTCTGCTGAAGTTTACCTTTTCCGGCGACTACTGCGGTTTCAATTTGCAATAGTTCACCACCAACTTCAGTCCATGCTAAACCGGTTACTTGGCCGATCTCATTACTCGTTTCGGCATTGCCATAACGATAACGACGCACACCCAAAAACTGATTTAAGTTTCGGGCAGTAATTTCCTTACGCTGCAAACGACTATTGAGTGATAACTCTTTTACCACCTTGCGACACAGCTTAGCGACTTCGCGCTCTAAACCACGCACACCCGCTTCACGAGTGTAATAGCGAATGGTGTCGAGCAATGCCGGGCGAGTAATGTGTAACTCTTCCGGTTTTAAGCCATGCTGTTCGCGCTGCTTAGGCACCAAGTGGCGCTCTGCAATATGCAGCTTTTCATCCTCGGTATAACCGGGGATACGGATAATTTCCATACGATCCAATAATGGACCTGGAATATTTAATGAGTTAGCCGTAGCCACAAACATGACTTCGGATAAATCGTAATCTACTTCTAAGTAGTGATCACTGAAAGCTGTATTTTGCTCGGGATCTAAAACCTCAAGCAGTGCAGCAGAAGGATCACCACGGAAGTCCATTGCCATCTTATCTAATTCATCTAAAACAAACAAAGGATTTTTTGTGCCTGCTTTAGAAATACTTTGAACCACACGGCCTGGCAATGAGCCGATATAGGTGCGGCGATGCCCACGAATTTCGGCTTCGTCACGAATGCCACCTAGTGACATACGGACAAATTTACGCCCAGTGGCTCTGGCAATGGAACGCCCCAAAGAGGTTTTACCCACACCCGGTGGGCCAACCAAACATAAAATGGGGCCTTTGAGTTTTTTCACTCTTTGTTGTACTGCGAGATACTCGAGAATTCTCTCTTTAACTTTATCTAAGCCAAAGTGATCTTCATCCAGTACCGCCTGGGCAGTAGGAAGGTCTTCGCTAACCTTGCTGCGCTTTTTCCAGGGCACAGCCAACAACCAATCTAAATAATTACGCACCACCGTGGCTTCAGCCGACATCGGAGACATCATGCGTAATTTATTGAGCTCGGTCACCGCTTTTTCTTTAACGTCTTTTGGCATGCCAGCCTTTTCGACGCGTTGAGCCAGCTCTTCCAGATCGTTGGGAACATCATCGAGTTCGCCCAGCTCTTTCTGGATAGCCTTCATTTGCTCGTTCAAATAGTATTCGCGCTGGCTTTTCTCCATTTGAGATTTAACGCGACCACGAATACGTTTCTCGAGCTGCAGAACATCAATCTCGCCTTCGATCAGCGCCATTAAGCGTTCCATGCGCTCTTGCACATCGACCATTTCCAACAGGCGTTGCTTTTCTTCCAAACGCACACCGAGATGTGCAGCAACGTTATCGGCCAGGCGGCTAGGATCTTCGATTCCGGCCAGCGTCGTCAGCAGCTCGGGCGGAATTTTGCGATTTAACTTGATGTATTGCTCGAACAGAGCAATTAATGAACGCATGGTCACGTCTAAAGTGCGATCATCACGATCATCACCTTGATCTAAGGAATCCCATTTTGCAGCCAAATATTCATCGGCATCGGTGAGATTACTCAAACGCACACGTTCGGTGCCTTCAACCAAAACCTTCGTGGTGCCATCAGGCAAACGAAGCAATTGAAGAATGGTTGCTAAGGTACCGATTTCGTAGAGATCGTCTGGACCAGGTTCTTCAGTTTCAGGACTGCGTTGGGTGACCACTAAAATTCGCTTATCGCGAGTCATCGCCTCGTCCAATGCACGCATTGAACGTTCGCGACCCACAAATAGCGGAATCACCATGTAGGGGTAAACCACCACATCACGCAGGGAAAGAATAGGGGTCAGGCCATTACCTTCAGTAGGTACGGCCACGGGCTGATCCGGTGTCGTCATAGGATATACCTCGGTGGACCAGCAATGCTGCTGGTCCAGCTAATTTTCGTGTTACGCACGATATGTGCGCCATCCGAGGATAAGTCAAGCGAGGGTGTCAGGCGTTATCGCCAGCAGCTAGGTTATTTTCCCGGCGCTGCTCATAAATGTAGTACGGATCCTGCTCACCCCGAATGACGGCCTCGTCCACAACAATTTTCGAAATGTTTCGTTGCGAGGGAATTTCGTACATGCTGTTCAACAACACGTTCTCGAGGATAGTACGCAGACCACGCGCCCCGGTTTTGCGCTCCATCGCACGCGCCGCGATGGCATGCAGTGCATCGTCACGGATCTCCAGCTCACAGCCTTCGATCTCGAACATTTTGCGATACTGTTTAACCAGTGCATTTCGTGGCTCAGTAAGAATACGAACTAAAGCTTCCGCATCCAGCTCTTCCAGAGTGGCTACCACAGGTAGTCGACCCACAAATTCTGGAATCAAACCAAAGCGAATTAAATCTTCAGGTTCTACATCACGTAAAACTTTACCGATGCCTTGATCATCATCGTCGTTTCGGACATTGGCACGGAAGCCGATGCCGGTCGATGTTGATCGTGCCTGGATCACTTTTTCCAAGCCAGCAAAAGCGCCACCGCAAACAAATAGAATGTTCTTAGTGTCGACTTGCAGGAACTCTTGTTGGGGATGCTTACGACCACCCTGTGGCGGCACTGAGGCAACCGTACCTTCAATGAGTTTCAACAAAGCCTGCTGAACCCCCTCACCTGATACATCACGGGTGATGGATGGGTTCTCAGATTTGCGGGAGATTTTGTCGATCTCGTCGATATAAACAATACCGGTTTGGGCTTTGTCTACGTCGTAGTCGCATTTCTGGAGCAGTTTCTGAATGATGTTTTCTACGTCCTCACCAACATAACCCGCCTCAGTGAGCGTGGTGGCGTCGGCGATAGTGAAAGGAACATTCAGTAATCTTGCTAAAGTTTCTGCCAGCAGGGTTTTACCGGAGCCGGTAGGACCAATCAGCAAGATGTTGCTTTTCGCCAGTTCTACATCGTCTTTTTGACGACGCGCTTCCAGGCGTTTGTAGTGGTTATAGACAGCCACAGACAATACTTTTTTCGCATGTGCCTGACCTATAACGAATTGGTCTAGAAATTCGTGAATCTCTAATGGAGTGGGCAATTTGGCGCGTTCACTCGCCTCTTGCTCTTCCAGCTCTTCACGGATGATGTCGTTACATAACTCGACGCATTCGTCGCAGATATAAACACTCGGACCAGCAATTAGCTTACGTACTTCGTGCTGGCTCTTGCCGCAGAAGGAGCAATACAGAATCTTGCCGTCTCCGCCTTTACGCACGTTTTCGCTCATTGGATGCCTAACTTCATTACTGTCCTTATGTTACCCCAACTACAGCAACAATGTGTCAACTAGAGTTGTCAAGTATTGTCAGGGAGTTCGCGTTGTACCAGGATTTCATCCACCAGGCCGTATTTCTTGGCCGCATCAGCGCTCAAGAAGTTATCACGGTCGGTATCGCGCTTGATGGTATCCATATCTTGACCCGTGTGATCGGCCAAAATGCGGTTCAGACGCTCACGTACGCCGAGGATCTCGCGTGCATGAATATCGATATCGGATGCCTGACCCTGGAAACCGCCCAAGGGCTGGTGGATCATGACCCGGGAATGGGGCAAACAGAAGCGTTTACCCGGCGCACCGGCAGCCAATAAGACCGCACCCATGCTGGCCGCCTGGCCAATACAAATGGTGCTGACTTGGGGCTGGATATATTGCATGGTGTCGTAAATGGCCAAACCAGCCGACACCACACCACCGGGGCTATTAATGTAGATGCTGATGTCTTTCGTCGGGTTTTCCGATTCCAGAAACAGCAACTGAGCCACGATAAGGTTGGCCATGTGGTCTTCCACAGGGCCAACCAAGAAAATCACCCGCTCTTTCAGTAGTCGCGAGTAAATATCATAGGAACGCTCCCCACGGGAGGTTTGCTCAACGACTACAGGAACCAAATTAAGGTTCGTTGGCGGTGTGAATTCAGACATTCCGTGCCTCTCTGATTAACTGTGCAAACTGGACATTTTCCTCTTCTGTGGAAATTTGTTCCAGTGCCCACTCGACAATCTGCTCTTCCATGACCTGCTGTTGTACATTTTGCAGCAGTTGCTGCTCTTTGTAGTACAGATCGATGACTTGCTGCGGATCATCATAAGTAGACGCCAAACGTTCCACAGTAGCGCGAACGCGCGCTTGATCCAGACTGATGTTGTTACGCTGCGCTAGCTCACCGAACAGGAAGCCAGCCAATACGCGGCGGCGTGCAGTAGGTGCGAAATCTTCAGCAGAAGGCACACGACTAGCGTCGCCACCGGCTTGCTGAACTTGTTGCAGCGCATTTTGTTGCAGGATAGACGCTTCTTGAGCCAATAAGCTAGGCGGCAGATCCAAAGATTCGAAGTGGCCAACTAAGCTGTCGACAAAGCGGCGGCGTAAAACTTGGCTTTCGGCTTGGTCGCGCTCGCGCTGCAGGTTTTCTTGAACCTCTTCGCGCAGCTTATCAACGCCGCCTTCAACGCCGAAGAACACGGCAAACTCATCATCAACTTCAGGAACATTACCTTCCTGAACTTTAGTGACGACGAGTTCTAATTTCGCGGCTTTGCCAGCTAGATTTTGATCGGAGTAACTTTCGGGGAAAGTGAGATCTAATTCCAGGGTAGTGTCGACCTTTTCGCCGTCCATCGCGTCTTCGATTTCTTGCGGAGCAACACCACTACCCAAAACGGTAGCAATACGTTGGCGGCCTTCTTCGGGTACCTTGGTACCATCTTCTAAAGTGGCAGTAAACTCACCAAAAACACGATCGCCTTCAGCGGATGCACGTTCTACGTCGTCCCAGCTACGGCGCTGTTCTTGTAGCGTGCGAATCATGTCGTTGACGTCTTGCTCGGTAATTTCAACCACAGGACGCTTGATGTTGATGTCGTTTAAGCCTAAGTCTTCAACCTCGGGATAAACTTCAACTTTCGCGGTGAAATTAAAGGTACCCGCTTCGTTATCGGCGGCATCGGGAGTCACGGAAGGCAGCGCTGCAACGCGTAAAGACTGCTCAGCCAATGCGTCGCGCAGGCTATTTTGCATCACTTCTTGGGTGACTTCGTCGCGCACTTGGCGACCATAGCGCTGTTGGATAACTTTCAGAGGAACTTTGCCAGGGCGGAAGCCCTTAAGACGAACACTGCGGCTGAGCTGCTGAAGGCGCTCGCGCATTTTCGTGTCGATTTGCTCGGCGGGAACCTGTACTTTCATCAGACGCTCTAAAGCGCCAGTTTCTTCAATCGTGACCTGCATGGAACTATCATCCTGACCGGAAAGGGTATCTACTTAACCGTTCCCGGAACGCGTCGTGTTGTGGAAGATTTCATGGTAGGCCATTAGGGACTCGAACCCTGGAATTGCTGAACATGGAATATCCAGCGAATTCTTCACGATTGAACTAATGGCCTCGCTTACTCGCGCTGCTTCGCAACGCTAGCGCCACACGGCTAAGGAAGTGGGGTGGATGATGGGATTTGAACCCACGACCGCTGGAGCCACAATCCAGTGCTCTACCCCTGAGCTACACCCACCACTGCCATAAACTTGTTGCCGCTCGCGTTATCTCAAGACTGCGAACCCATTTTTGCGGACTGGCGCGCCCGGCAGGACTCGAACCTGCGACCGTCGGCTTAGAAGGCCGATGCTCTATCCAGCTGAGCTACAGGCGCTCAGCAGTAGATAATATCACGTCCAATCATATCAGGGAATTAACCCTGATTTCGTGGAATTAAAAATTCCACTTCGCAAAATTGGTCGGGGTGGAGGGATTCGAACCCCCGACCTACTGCTCCCAAAGCAGTTGCGCTACCAGGCTGCGCTACACCCCGCTGAGCCGCGAGATATTACGGCTAGTTGAGGCCCAGGTCAACCACTAAAGCAAAAATTTTTGCTTTTAGGCCTCAGATTCCACATCAGGAAGCGGACATGATACCCCAGTTCCGCCCAATCCGCAGTACCCATTTGGATTCTTTGCCAAATATTGCTGATGGTAATCTTCAGCCAAATAATACGGCGCACCGGCGGTCTTGCGAATTTCGGTGGTGATGCTGCCGTAGCCGCGCTTGTTCAACTCGGCCTGATAAGTATCGCGCGAGGCCAACACCAAAGCTTCATCCGCCGCTTCATGCATGATCACGATAGACCGATACTGCGAACCGCGATCGTTACCCTGACGATTACCCTGGGTTGGGTCGTGGGATTGCCAAAACACTTGCAACAGGCTCGACAAAGAAATTTGTGCCGGGTCATAAACCACTCGCACAACCTCGGCGTGTCCGGTGGCACCACTGCACACGCTGCGATAGTCAGGATCTTGCATGGAGCCGCCGGCATATCCCACTGACGTCACATACACGCCGTCCAGCGCCCAAAAACAGCGCTCTGCGCCCCAAAAACACCCCATACCAAAATCGACAATTCTCATCGCTGAAGGATAGGGCCCTTTGAGCGGTCGCTGGGAGACCCAGTGTTGCAGTTCTGCGCTTGCGCTCCCTGTTCGTAAAAATGCCATGGCTGAAATTCCTCTCGTTGCCGTAAAGATCACAATGTTTCGATTGCTTAATCTTCGATGCTAGCTATTTTCTACCAATATGAGCGTACATCCAATGCATCGATCATTCTGTACACAAGCAATCGATGGCCGACAATAGATAAATGGCAATAAATGACTACCCTGACTACTCTCGAAAGCAAGCGTTTTATCGAAATAGCCAATGCCCATATCGGTTATGAGCCATTACTTCCATTAAGACCCAGAAATAAGCCCCAGAAAAACACATCCACCATTCACAACACCACTTACCCTAAAACCGTGCTTTATCAAGCTACCTTTTTACTTCATTCATACCCGACCCGATGCGCAAACACCAAGTTAACCTTTGGCGCAGCTAATCAAAACAAGCCGTATATAAGCAACTATGCTGCGACAATTTGCCACAGCAAATATCGCTAAATTGCGAATATAACAAACGTAAAATAAGCATTAATCAAGGCGTTTTTAAAAACGCCATTAAAAACACATTCTAATGCGCTAAATAGCGAAGGCATAGGTTCGTGCCTCGTTATAAACAGCGCTAAAGCATCATTCAAAACGCAGAAATTTATTCTTGTCCGAGCATATAAAACCTACAGCGCTCGGCAATAGACCTCACATTTAAGGGCAAACAGCAGATGGCTCAATCCACCTTAAGTGCTGCACTTCGTAGCGCACTGATTCTCTTTGTCGTGAACGCTTCCAGCAATGTATGGGCGCAAAACGCTGATGATCATCAACAAGAAAAAGATCAACAAGAAGCACCGTCACAGCTGCCTCACATCACCATTGAAGGCAGCCCGATATCAGGGCAGTTTTCACGAACACTATTACAACCGGAAGAAAGTCATTACACCGCCGCCGACGCCGCACGTTTACTCAAGCGCGCACCGGGGGCCAACATCAACAACAACGGACCATTAAGTAGCCAAGTACAGTATCGCGGCATGTTTGGCCCTAGAGTTAACGTTTTAGTTGATGGCCATCATCGTGCCCAAGGTGGCCCCAACTGGATGGATCCGCCCCTGCACTATTTACCTTCAGGTTTAGTCGATCATATCGAAATCACTCGCGGTATTGCTTCAGTCAGCAGTGGCGGGGAAACCATTGGCGGCACAGTAAAAGCGTTTAGCAAAACCAGTCAATTTAACGAACAGGACCAATGGGCAAGCCATGGCTCTGTGGTGGCGAGCTTTCGCTCAGTAGATGACGCTTTTAATAGCGCCGCCATTGTCACAGCAAGCAATAAGAATCATCGCCTACATGTGCTAGCCAGCGTTCAAGACGGCGATGATATTCGCGCTGGCCGGGGCACCATTGCCGCCACCGAGCACGAGCGCGAACATTATGGAATTGGTTATGGTTATCGCTTTGGGCAACACGAGATCGGCGTTGACTATCGCCACACCGATACCGGCCCCACCGGCACACCAACATTGCCTATGGATATCTTGTTTTTCGATACCGATAGCTTAAACCTGAAATACTCAGGTCAGTGGTCGCAATGGGAGACCAACGCTAGCTTTTTCTATTCATCCATTGATCATGGAATGAATAACTTTAGCTTACGCCCACCACCAGACTTTAATCCTATGTCACCAGGCCCGGAGCGACGCTTTGTAAACGCCGCAGCTGAATCCTTTGCGTATCGTTTTGATGCCCAGAGCCAGTGGTTAGGTGGCCTCATTAAGTTGGGCGTTGATGGCGATATGAGTAATCATAATATGGTGATTCGCGATCCCGGCAATCCTGGATTTTTCGTCAATCAATTTAACGACATCGATCAAAATCGTTACGGTTTTTTTGCTGAATGGCAAGGTCACTTAAATGACTTATTGATCGCCGAGTGGGGCATTCGCTATAACCGTGTAGAAATGAATGCGGGCCCAGTCGATGCAGCTCCTGCCCGTGTGCTGCCGCCCCCCATGCGCTTACGTGATGCCTTCAACACAGCCGACCGCACACATAACGATAACAATATCGATTGGGTTAGCAAATTCCGCGTGCCAGCGACCGATCAACTGGAATTTGAATTCGGTGCCGCTCGTAAAACACGCTCGCCCAGCTATATCGAACGCTATGTTTGGTTACCAGTGGAGGTTTCAGCAGGCATTGCTGATGGCAATACCTATGTGGGCAATTTAGATCTTGACCCTGAGGTGTCGCACGAATTTGAATTTGGCTTTAGCTGGCAGGGCGAACACTTCAGCATTGCGCCCCGAATTTTCTACAAAACCGTAAACGACTTTATCCAAGGTACTGCCGCCAGCAACCCCGATGTGATTCGAGTCAGCACACTCAATGGCGACGCCACACCCTTGCAATACACCAATGTCGATGCTGAGTTTATTGGCTTTGACGTGGATGCCAGTTATCAATTTAACGCGGCCTGGCGTGCCGACTTAGTTGCCAGCTACGTTCGCGCTGACCGCCGCGATACCGACGACCCACTCTATCGCATCACACCGCCCAACCTGCGCTTAGGTTTAAGTTATGAGCAAACGCAATGGTCGGCGCGCGCTGAAATGGAAGCCTATGGACAAGGCGATCGCATCTCTGAAACGATTGTTATTAATGAGCCACGCACCAGCAATGAGATCACCAACTCCTACGCCATTTTTCATCTCTATGGCGAATGGAAGCCTATGACCGGTTTAACCATCGCCGGTGGCGTGGAGAACGTATTCGATAATCACTATGTTAATCATCTGAACGGCTTTAACCGTGTTATCGGTAGCGATGTGGGTTTATTCGAGCGCATTCCCGGCCCGGGTCGCAATTGGTTTATTCGCACGCAATATCAATTTTAATTACTGAGTTTCTCGCTCGTGTCGAAAACCAAATAACAGTATTTCGATACGGTAAGCCGGGCATTGATTTCAATGCCCGGCGTTGTTACCTGCTTTGAACCAACAACTGCTGGTTCTTACGATGCATGGTCGGTGTTAAACCAAACTGTTGCTTAAAGTCACGACTAAACTGCGCCACGCTGTTATAACCCACACGGTAAGCCACATCGCCAGCGTTAATGCCTTGCCCAGCAAGTAAGACGCGCGCGCGATGCAAACGAATACGTTTTAAATATTGCATCGGAGTCAATGCAGTGGCCGCCTTAAAACTATGATGTAAAGACGACACACTCATATTGGTGGCATCGGCAATATGCCCTACATCTAAAGCGTTGGCGTAATGCTCTTCCAAATAACGCACAACTTTCTGTGCCTTCACCGCATTAGAGTCACGAGCTGCCACTTGGCGTAATAGATAGCCTTGTTCGCTTTGTAATAGATAAAAATGCAGCTCACGAATGATTAACGGCAGCAGCACTTCTCGCTCTAATGAGTCATCTAAAGCATCAAGCAATCTTAATAAACACTGTTCGATACGCTGATTCATAGCGCTAACCTGAATGGCCGGAGTGGTCTCAGCGGGTAGCGTTTCAATAACCGGGCTACGATTAACCAAATCGTGAATCACATCAAAATCCAAGGTTAACGCTAAAGACAAAAACGGTGTTTCAGGTGAAGCTTCAATGACACGTGCCTCAAGCGGTAAGGCCACGGTTAATAGCAAGTACTGGTTAGGGTTGTAATGGTAAATATGCGTACCCAACACTGCCTCTTTATTGCCCTGCACCACGACACACAAGCACGGCTGATAAACCACATGGGTGAAGCTATTGGGCTCACTAACCCGATGGCACTTTAAGCCCGCTAAGGCAGTTTCATTGAGCCCTTCTCGCGGTGCTAGTTGTTGTACCCGTTGTGACAGCTCTACATTCATTATTGCGCGCACCTCATGGGCTTTATTTCTATCATCCTGATTCGCGGCTCTCGCACCATCCCAATGGAGCTAAAAGTCAGACAGAATCTCCCACTATTCATATTGGGCGTGATATGCGCCAATTTCCAGCATCAAACATCCGCTTTGCAGTATTGAGCAAAAGCTCTGGCAAGAGAAGCAAATTTTCATGCCCACCCGGCGCTAGCATGATGTCCGTGATTTTCACTCCACCATTTCAGGAGGAAGCATTATGTCGACGCGCTCTTTAGGATCCAGTAGTTCAAGCCAAACACCAGGAACCGATGCACCACAGGTTTCCGCCATTGGCTTAGGCTGCATGGGAATGTCGGAGTTCTACGGCGATAGCAGTGAAGCTCAGGCTTTAGCCACTCTAGATTGTGCCTTGGAATTAGGTGTTAACTTCTGGGACACCGCCGATATGTACGGCCAGGGCAAAAACGAACGTTTGCTGAGTAAACATTTACGGGAACAACGCTCGCGTATTTTCTTAGCCACTAAGTTTGGGATTCAGCGCGATGCGCAAGGGGAGTTTACTGGAGTTTGCGGCCGTCCTGAGTACGTTAAATCCTGCTGCGATGCCAGCTTGCAGCGCTTAGGTGTCGATCATATTGATCTGTACTACCAACACCGGGTGGACACTCAAGTACCCATCGAAGACACCGTAGGTGCCATGGCCGATTTGGTGAAGGCGGGGAAAGTGCGTTATCTAGGTTTGTCAGAAGCATCGGTCAGCACCTTAAAACGCGCCCATACCGAACACCCCATCAGCGCCCTGCAAACCGAATTCTCTTTATGGAGCCGGGATGTGGAGGCCGACATTCTGCCCGCCTGTGAAGCATTGGGCACCACCTTAGTGGCTTACAGCCCTCTGGGGCGAGGTTTTCTGAGTAAGGCCATTGCTCAACGCAACGATCTAGCCGACAACGATTGGCGGCGGCAGAATCCACGCTTTTCTGACGAATACTTCGAGCATAATCGCCGCTTAGTGAGCGCCTTAGAGGAAATTGCCCAGGCGCACCAGATCACGATCCCGCAGCTGTCCTTAGCCTGGTTGCTGCATCGCTCGCCTTGGGTGGTTCCCATTCCCGGCACTCGCCGTGCCGAGCGCCTGCGCGAAAACGCTGCCGCCATGCAAGTACAGCTCAGCGCCGCAAGCCTGCAACAGATTCAAACCGTGCTGGATGATATTTCAGTTTTAGGTACACGCTACCCAGAAGCCGCAATGGCTATGGTTAACCTGTAACCATCCGCACATCGTAAAAACATCGCCAAGGAGCCAACTCTGGCCTCAAGGAAGAGCGCGCAGGAAGCGCCGCCCCACCGCCCGCAATCTCTGCGGGTGGTGGAGGCAACTCAGTAGATTTTAATTCGCGAGCGTGCTATCTAGTCGACGATCACGTGGGGGATATAGCGCGATAAATCTTGAGTGATGCGCTGGTGATCTTCCCTTACAGAAATTCCCGCTGGTCGATCGTTCACCAACCACGAGCCCACTAAGGTGTGCTGACCATCAAACTCGGGCAATGGTGTATAGGCTTGGTAAACAAAGCCTTCCTCACCATACGGCCCAGCCGAGGCTTCGACTTCTTCACCATCTTTATGAATACTGATATTGGCGCCTTCACGGGCAAAAATCGGTTTTTTCACAAAATGATTCAGCTCAGCCAAGCCC
>JAKSCJ010000402.1 GCA_022360675.1 Lysobacterales bacterium | reverse complement strand
CGCAAATCACATCCACACCATGGGTTTTACACCAGGGCTTCATGTAAATATCGAGCGATGCGGAGACAATGGCTACCTGATCGCCCCGCTGAATATGCCGTGTAAAGCGCTGCATCATATCGGGCAACAGAATCGTCGGTAATACCTCGTCTGCATAACGCTGGCCGAGTTGTTGCAGCTCTTGCTGGCTTCGCCCACTAAAGGCCATACGGGTAACCAGTGTGCGCGCAACCCTTTTGGAAACCCAGCCCAGTTTGTAGCCCACAAGCATGGGTGCCAGTAGCGTTTGGCTAATCAGAATGCGTTGTTGCGAGGAGTGAGTGTAAATAAAACGCATATACGAATCGGAATTCGTGAGCGTTCCGTCGAAATCGAAAAGGGCTAGATTCATGGTGAACGGCCTTGCTTAATGTGATACTGCGGCACCAAATTACCGAGTTCTTCGAGATTCGGCCAATGTTTTTAGCGACTGCAAAGTATGCGGCAATCCCTCGCGAATCTGCCGAGTCAGCTTAGCTACAAATAAAAACGATAAAACACCGTCGAATCGAGCCCGGTGCACCACCTCAGTGCCCGATCCCACTGCTTTGAGTTCATGGTCAAACCACATGACAAAACCTGGAATCCAAGCCTTCACCGTGAACGAACGATTTTCTACGAAGGCAGTCAGCTCCATGGGAACGCCCATACCCTTCGTAGGCACTATGCGCCCCCGTGAACCCAGCTGAAACCCATTGGATAAATACGATGACTTCGTGTCGGGGTCCCAATCGCACCAGTGTTCCACATCTTTGTAGATTTCATACACCACAGATGCAGGAGACTCAATAACAATCGATTCTTCTACTGCCATATAAAACTATCTATCTATATGAATTAATTAATATTGTAAGATCACCAACGCTCAGTTTAAAGCCGCTACATGCCGAATCGGTAGTAACATCTGACTTCGTTGCTTGCCTGTGCCCAGTGTTTAAAAATAACGCAGAGGCTACTTAAAAGCGTGTGGATTTGACATTTAACTCATTGGCCGCTTGGCTTGACTTGAACAATAACTCATAACTTTTTAGCGTACTCAGGCTGCGATCAAACGAGTTTGCCTTGATCTCCATCCAAGGTTTCTATCAACTAAGTGGGTCTCATCGGTTGAGACGTTCAAATCTTAGGATAAACAAAAGGATTTTACGATGAAAAAGCTATTCACCACCGCCGCCTTCTGCCTACTGTTTTCAGCCGGTGCCAGCGCGGCACAAGCACTGAACCTGGGCGAAGCACCCGCTGAATATGAAGAATGCCCCGATAACTGCCTATGCTTCGATGGTTACCCACCCATCTGCCCCTTCGGTAGCGTTACAGCCCAAGGCACTCAATTAGAGCAGGCTATCTTGGCTAAAGAGCAATAAGCACATTATTGCCTTTTCATAGCGCCTTCAACTGAGGGCGCTGTGTTGATCCCTAGATTAAGCTCACAAACCATCCATCGATTGAAACGAAACGCTTTGGGCTTATAGTTTATTTATTGAAAACACACCCCACCCGATCCATCATCGCCACCTCGCAGATCACCGTTTAATCTAGCAATCTGATACCTCACATTCTTTCAGGCAAACATCAGTACTTATGCCTATGAATAACATAACGTTTACCCAAACAATGCACACATTCAGTGAGCCTTATCCACTTATATGCATTTGCATTTAGGCAACAATGGTAAGTAACTGACTAATGACACTCAATTCAGAACAATCCAGCTTATGAAAGCCATCTACAAACGCTAAGTACTTGTACAAACAAAAACATTTAGCTCAAATAAAATAACCTCTGATTAAAGAGGTTTTTTTAAGTTATTTAATATGAGATAAAAGGAATTAGTAATGAAAAAGCAGTTAAGTATTTTTGTAGTATTAGTAATGATGACTTTTGGCGCGAATGCCAGCATTTTTAGTGACGGTAATCCAAACGAATGGTATCCCGAATGCCCAGATGGTTGCTTATGTTTCTTCGATAACCAAACACCGAATATTTGCCCATGGGGCGATCCAGGCCCAATCTTTGATGAAGATGACTCTTCAGAGAGCGACGATAATACTTAATCGTATTTAATACAGAGATGATCATAGCGTTTTCGATGAAAGCGCTATGATTTGTTAAACTGATAGTATCAGGGCTTAGGCAGCGGCCTCACTCGCCTCCGGAATCACAAAGAAATCGGTCACTAACATCACCGGTTGATTATCCGCATCATAAGCAATGGAAGTAGGATAACTACCGTCACCATAGCCAGTAGAGAAACAAACGATGTTCTCAAACTCGGTTTCATCAGGGCGAAAGCTTAACCAAGAACGCGTGTGTTGGTAGGTACGATCCATGCCATGGATAATCTTATCGGCGTAACTTTCGTCATGATCCAATAACCGCTCGTATCGGCGAGCCGCATTGATATCCATAAAACAGCCCGTTCCTGCGTCTACACCGTAGCCAAAGAACTCACCCTGCTCGAGAGTGCTGGTATCTTCATCGCTGAGCAATGCCATCGACCAACGCACAATGGGCTTTTGAGAAAACAACAATCGCGCAAAGGCAATACGCTGATCACCATTCACATGGGCAATGGCCACTTCCACCGGAAACACACCGCAAGGAAACACCGTTTCAAAAGCTACTGAGTCGTCCATCACCAAAGGATCACAAGCCGCAATCCGGCCCGACAACACCGCTAAATCATCAATCTTATGGCGCTCAAAGCGAATCAAGCCATCGGCAGTTTCCAAGCTTTCATCAGCAAAGGCTTGTTGTAAGTGCTGTGCGTTAATCTGGTACATGGTGAATTTTTTAGCTTTCAAAAGGCGGTTGGTACGGTGAACCGTTCGTTTATTCTAAGCATTCGACCTTAAGTACACTGGTGAGTTTCAACACCGCTTTACGTATAAAAAAAGCCGCCCTAGGGGCGGCTTTTTCATCCAGCAGTTTAACCCGCTTAAACACTTAGCATCTTATTAAAACTAGCTGAAGCTAGCCACACACAATGCAATTAACGCATTGGAAAAGATACCCAGTACCAGCATGGAGGCACCGTTAAGGCTGAGTACAGCGCGGAAGTCCATGGGTACATTGATTGCTTGGTCGGTTTCGGCGTCGTCGAAGTACATCAGTTTAACGATGCGCAGGTAGTAGTAAGCACCAACCACCGAGAAGATCACAGCCAGGATCGCTAACCAGATATGGCCTGCGTTGATCACGGCTTGAATAACCAGCAGTTTGGCGAAGAAACCAATAAATACCGGAACACCCGCCATAGATGCCATGAGCATCAACATAACGAAGGCAAACCAAGGGCTGCGTTGGTTCAGGCCTTTGAAGTCGTCCAGGTTTTCAGCTTCAACACCGGCTTTCGACAAGAAGATCAATACACCGAAGGCACCCGCCGACATCAGAGTGTAGACGATGGCGTAGTGCATTGCTGCCGCGTAACCTTGTGCATCGCCAGCCAACATACCCAACAACATGAAGCCCATGTGCGAGATCGTGGAGTACGCCAGCATACGCTTGATATTGGTCTGCGCAATAGCCACCAGATTACCGATGATCAGCGACAAGGCTGAAAGGATAATCAGCATGCTTTCCCAATGCTCTTGCAAGGGGCCCATACCGTTTTCCAACAAACGGTAAGCCATGGCAAATGCGGCCAGCTTAGGCAAAGACGAAATCAACAGAGTTACCGCCGCTGGAGCACCGTGGTACACGTCGGGCACCCACATGTGGAAAGGTACGGCACCCAGTTTGAAGCCAATACCAATCACAATGAAGACCAAAGCGAAGGTCGCCAGCAGATTATCGGTCCAGGGTACACGGTTGGCGATTTCAGTTAATTCCAAAGTACCGGTAACACCATACAGCATCGACATACCGTACAGCAGTAGACCAGAAGCTAAAGAGCCCAGCACGAAGTACTTCATGGCGGCTTCTGCACTGCGGGTGTTATCGCGATTCAATGCAACCAGCGCGTAGGACGATAATGAAATCAACTCCAGGCCCAGATACACGGTTAGCATGCTGCCAGCCGAGATCAAGACCATCACACCTAACAGAGCGAATAAACACAGCGCGTAGAACTCGCCACGGTAGAGTTTAAATTCGCGCAGATAGTGCTTGGAGTAAACCAGAATAATACCCAGCAACAGATACGAGAGCTGCTTCAGTACATCGCCCATCATGTCGCGAACAAAGGTGCCGTGGAAAGCCACAGCGCGTTCACCCTCGGCCGCCATGTGGGAGCCGGTGATGATTGAAGCGAAGATCAAACCCAGAATGGCCAGGAAATGAACCAAACCGCGACGGCGCTCGCTGACGTATAAATCGGCAACCAAGACCACACACGCCATGGTGGCGACGAAGATCTCGGGAAATGCCAGTTTCAGTTCCATCATGCTCATTGTCATTACACCTTCGACTGGCCGATGTGGTTCAACAACTGCTGCACGGCGGGATCAATCATTTCCACCAAAGGTGCCGGATACACACCCACAGCGATTACAGCCACTGCCAAGATCGTTAAGATCAAGGCTTCGCGACGATTAATATCTTGCAGCTCGCTTACTTGTTGGTTGGCCACATCACCAAAGACCACGCGCTTCACCAGCCATAAGCTGTAAGCCGCGCCTAAGATCAAGGTCATGCCAGCCAAGAAGGCATACCAAGGATTCGCTTTAAACGAGCTCAAGATCACCATGAACTCACCCACGAAACCACTGGTGCCAGGCAAACCACTGTTGGCCATGAAGAACAACACCATGAACACGGCAAACCAAGGCATGGTATTGGCAACACCGCCGTAATCGTTAATTTGGCGACTATGCACACGGTCGTACAACACACCAACGCATAAGAACATAGCGCCAGAGATAAAGCCGTGAGAAATCATTTGCACCATGGCACCGGTAATACCTAAGCCCGCGCCTTGGAAATCACCGCCAGAGTTGCGCGCAATGGCGAAGGCGATAAACAAACCTAAGGTAACAAAGCCCATGTGCGAAATGGAGCTATAGGCGATGAGTTTCTTCATGTCTTGCTGAGCTAAGGCTACAAAGCCGATGTACACCACAGCAATTAACGACAACAGAATCATCAACCAATCCAGATGCGAGCTGGCATCGGGAGTAATGGGCAGGCTGAAACGGATAAAGCCGTAACCACCAATCTTCAACATGATGGCCGCCAGCACCACAGAGCCACCGGTAGGCGCTTCTACGTGCGCATCGGGCAACCAGGTATGAACCGGCCACATCGGAATTTTTACCGCAAAGGCAGCCAAGAAGCCCAGGAATAACAAGGTTTGTGCTTGCATGCCGAGTGCGGCATCGTGCCAATCTAAGATGGCAAAGCTACCGGTTTTTAAGTACAACCAGATTAAACCCACCAACATGAACACAGAGCCCAAGAAGGTGTAGAGGAAAAACTTGATTGAGGCGTAAACCCGACGTGGGCCACCCCAAATACCAATCACCAAAAACATGGGGATCAGCATGGCTTCGAAGAAGACGTAGAACAAGATGCCATCTAAGGCAGCAAATACGCCCACCATCAAGCCTTCCAAAGCGAGGAAAGCGGCCATGTATTGGTAAACACGAGCGGTTATAGAACCCCAAGCGGCCAATACGATGATGACGCCGAAGAAGGTGGTCAGCACAATGAGCGGTACCGAGAAGCCATCAACACCTAAGTGGTAGTTGATGCTGAAGGCATCGATCCAGCTGCTTTTCTCAACGAATTGCATGCCAACGATGCTGCTGTCGAAACCGGTCCACAATTGCAGGCTAATGACAAAGGTGACCAGACTCACCAATAAGGCCAGCCAGCGCGCCATATCAGGACGCTGATTACCCGCAAATAACGGTAACGCAGCGCCGATGAGCGGCAACCAGATTAAGGTGGATAACAGGGGCCAAGAAGCATTCATGGGTGGTCCATTCACTCTTGTTATTTCACGAAGACCACAAAAGCGCCAATGATGATGATCAACCCGATAATCATCATGAACGCATAGTGGTACAAGTAACCAGATTGCAGATGACGGAACAATACCGCCACACGGCCGGTGACATTGGCAGCGCCATTCACCAGTAAGCCGTCAATCAGGCCCGCATCGGCTTTCTGCCACAACTGTTTGCCCAGGTTTACACCACCACGGGAGAACACATTTAAATACAGCTCGTCGAACCAGTATTTCTTCTCCAGGATGTGCTTAATGAAGCCCAAACGTTGTGCGAAGGTTTCGGCCAGCTTGGGCTGACGCAGATAGATATAGCTTGCCAAGCCAACACCAGCCAGCATTAACCAGAACACAGGTGTTGCTAGGGCATGTAAGGCCATGGCAGTAGCGCCGTGGTAATGCTCTGCCAAAGCGGTCATCACATTGTGTTCGGGATCTTTTAAGAAGATCGCATCACCGAAGAAGTCACCGAATAACAGCGGTTCGATGGTAAAGAAACCGATACCAATAGATGGAATCGCCAGCAAGATCAGCGGCACGGTCACTACCCAAGGCGGCTCGTGTAAGTGCGAACGGGTATGTTCGTCCATACGTGGCTTGCCATGGAAGGTCATGTGCAGCAGGCGGAAGCTATAAAACGCGGTGAAGAAGGCACCCAGCAAAACACACCAGTAAGCGAAGGTGGCACCCGCACGATGGGAATGGCCAACCGCTTCAATGATCATGTCTTTAGAGTAGAAACCGGAGAAGAACGGGAAGCCGATCAAAGCCAGCGTACCGATCCAACCCGTCCAGTAAGTCACCGGCATGTATTTCTTCAAGCCACCCATCTCGCGCATATCTTGGCGGTGATGCATGGCGATAATGACCGAGCCTGCGCCTAAGAACAGCAGCGCTTTAAAGAAGGCGTGGGTCATTAAGTGGAAGATCGCAGCCGAGTACGCAGAAGCACCCAGAGCAACGGTCATATAGCCCAGCTGCGACAAGGTGGAGTACGCTACAACGCGTTTGATATCGTTTTGGATCAGGCCAATTAAGCCCATGCTGAAGGCGGTAAAACCACCGATCACCAAAATGAAGCTTAAAGCGGTCTCACTCAGTTCGAACAACGGCGACATACGAGTCACCATGAAGATACCCGCTGTCACCATAGTGGCCGCGTGAATCAACGCCGAAATGGGTGTGGGGCCTTCCATAGAATCGGGCAACCATACGTGCAAAGGTGCTTGTGCCGATTTACCCATCGCACCGATAAACAAACCGATACAGATGAAGGTCATCATCGACCACTCACCAAAGCCCGGTACGGTGATGGTGGCATTCGCCATACTGGGGGCCATATCGAAGACTTCTTGGTAGTTCACGGTACCAAAAACACTCAAAATGGCGGCAATACCCAGCAGGAAGCCAAAGTCACCAACACGATTCACTAAGAAAGCTTTCAAATTAGCCGATACCGCTGACTGGCGCTTGAACCAGAAGCCGATCAGCAAGTAAGACACCAAGCCCACCGCTTCCCAACCGAAGAACAGCTGCATGAAGTTGTTGGCCATCACCAACATCAACATGGAGAAGGTAAATAAGTTGATGTAACTGAAGAAACGTTGGTAGCCCGGATCATCGTGCATGTAGCCGATGGTGTAGATATGCACCATCAACGATACAAAAGTCACCACGCCCATCATTAAGGCGGTGAGCTTATCGACCAGGAAACCCACCTGGAATTGGATACCATCGGTAACCGCCCAGGTGTAGATCGTGGTGTTCACCGGCTCAACACCGCCAAACACCAATTGTTTGATCACGTATAAAGAGAGCACACAAGAACCGGCCACCGCCAAGATGGTGATCCAATGTGCCCCTGCCCGGCCCACTTGGCGACCGAACAGACCCGCCACAATGCTGCCAAATAAAGGCAACAGCGGAATCAGAATGAGGATGCTTTTAAGTTCCATGATTAACCTTTCAACTCATCCAGTTCCTGCACATTGATGGTGCGGCGGTTACGGAACAGAACCACAAGAATCGCCAGACCAATAGCCGCTTCAGCAGCAGCTACAGTCAAAATAAAGAACACGAATACTTGGCCATCCAAACCGCCGATAAAGCGGGAGAAAGCCACGAAGTTCATGTTCACCGACAGCAGCATCAACTCGATGGCCATCAGCAAGATAATGACGTTTTTGCGGTTCAGGAAAATGCCTGCCACGCTGAGTGAAAACAGAATCGCACCCAGAGTCAAAAAATGAGCCAGGGTTAACATGATTAAGATTCCTCCCTTTTCACTGCTGGCATAGAAACCATGCGAATACGCTCGTCGCGTTTCACTTGAACCTGCTTAGCAGGGTCTTGATAACGCGTTTCAGGACGACGACGCAGTGTCAACATGATGGCTGCCACAATGGCCACCAACAGCACGATCGCGGCAATCTCAAATGGGTAGAGGTACTGGGTGTAAATCACTTCACCCAAAGCTTTGGTACTGCTGTAGCCATCAGGCAGAGGTTCTGGACGCGGCATTTTGGCAAAGCCACGAGTCCAAATCACGATGAACAGCTCAGCGGCCATCGCCACTGCCACCAAAATACCCACTGGCAGGTAACGGGCAAAACCTTCTTTTAAGCGGTCGACGTTGATATCCAACATCATCACCACGAACAAGAAGAGCACCATCACCGCGCCCACATAAACCAGAACCAGCGTAATGGCTAAGAACTCGGCTTCCAGCAGCATCCAGATGGCGGCACTGCTAAAGAACGCCAGCACCAAGAACAATGCGGCGTACACCGGGTTACGTACCGTTACTACACTAAAGGCAGCAAAGCACAACACCGCGCTGAACAGGTAAAAAACGATTTCGATAATTGGTAAAGACATTGCCTGCTTTCCTTATCGATATGCCGCATCTTGGCGCTTGGAAGCGGCGATGCGTTTTTCAAAGCGATCACCAATGGCCAGCAATTGTGCTTTTTCCACAATATTTTCGCCGCGATTTTCAAAGTGATATTCGTGAATATCGGTCTCTACGATGGAATCCACCGGGCAAGACTCTTCACAAAAACCACAGAAGATGCATTTAAACAGGTCGATATCGTATCGAGTGGTACGGCGGCTACCGTCTTCGCGCTCGGCGGAATCGATAGTAATTGCCAGCGCCGGGCAAACCGCTTCGCACAGTTTGCAGGCAATGCAGCGTTCTTCGCCGTTAGGGTAACGACGCAGCGCGTGCAGACCACGAAAACGGTTCGACTTCGGTGTTTTTTCTTCGGGATAGCGGATGGTGAATTTAGGCTGTAAGAAGTAACCGAAAGTTACGCCCAAACCCTTCATCAGCTCCAACAACATCAAGGAGCGGAAATAACCCACAACGGTTTGCATGATTAAACTCCCCGCTCAACCAGGCCAGTGACTTGGAATACCGCAGCCACCAAAACCCAAACGATAGTGATAGGAATGAAGATCTTCCAACCTAAGCGCATGATTTGGTCGTAGCGGTAACGTGGGAATGTTGCACGGAACCACAGGAACAAGAACATGAAGAACAAGGTCTTCAGCACCAGCCAGAAGGCGCTGGGCGCAGCCAGGAAGGTACCGTCGATACCCGGAATACCTGCAAACGGCGATAACCAACCACCGGTAAACAGCAGTGCGGTTAACATGCAGATCAAAATCATGTTGGCGTATTCGGCCAAGAAGAAAAAGGCGAACCGCATGCCACTGTATTCGGTGAAGAACCCTGCGACCAACTCACTTTCGGCCTCGGGTAAATCAAAAGGCACACGATTGGTTTCTGCGACGGCTGAGATAATGAATACTCCAAATG
>JAKSCJ010000146.1 GCA_022360675.1 Lysobacterales bacterium | reverse complement strand
TGGTATCAACGACACCACCAAAACCACCTGCACCGGCGTTGAAATGTTCCGCAAGTTGCTCGACGAAGGTCGTGCAGGCGACAACGTGGGCGTACTGCTGCGCGGTACCAAGCGTGACGAAGTGGAACGTGGCCAAGTATTAGCGAAGCCCGGCACTATCACTCCTCACACTAAGTTTGAGGCCGAAGTGTACGTGCTGAGCAAAGACGAAGGTGGTCGCCACACTCCGTTCTTGGATGGTTATCGTCCGCAGTTCTACTTCCGCACCACCGATATTACCGGTGCTGTGAAGTTGCCCGAAGGTGTTCAAATGGTAATGCCTGGTGACAACGTGAAAATGAACGTGACTTTGATCGCTCCGATCGCGATGGAAGAAGGCTTACGCTTCGCGATTCGTGAAGGTGGTCGTACCGTAGGCGCTGGCGTAGTAGCCAAGATTGTCGAATAATCGGTACAATACAATTCAAATTGACGGGGCCGGGATCATATTGATTCCGGCTTTCGTTCCTCAGGCAAAAGGCGAGTAGCTCAATTGGCAGAGCAGCGGTCTCCAAAACCGCAGGTTGGGGGTTCGAGTCCCTCCTCGCCTGCCATTTGCCTAATCTAGGTGGATCTATGAATACTGCTCAGCAAAACCCTGTTGCAAATACCTTCATGCTGGTGCTTGCGATTTTGGTTGTGATTGGCGGAGTTGTTGGTTACTACCTGTTAGACGGCCAACCCGATTTTATTCGGATGTTGGCGGTTATCGGGGCGCTGATTGTTGCAGGATTCATCGCTTATAAAACCCAACAAGGTCGTGCGCTTTTCGATTTCTTGAAAGCAGCAGACCTTGAACGCCGTAAAATCGTTTGGCCCACTCGTACTGAAACCCTGCAAACCACCGTCATTATTGGTGTGGTTACGCTGATCGTGTCGTTCATTTTGTTTGGCATGGATCTGTTCTTTAGTTGGGGTGTTCGCCTATTAATGGGTGGTGGGGTATGACGATGGAGAAACGCTGGTACGTCGTCCATGCGTATTCTGGTTTTGAGCAATATGTAAAACGCACTTTGCACGAGCACATTCGTCGTGCAGAGATGGAAGATTATTTTGGTCAAATTCTCGTTCCCACTGAAGATGTAGTGGAAATGAAGAGTGGCCAAAAGCGGAAGACTGAACGCAAGTTCTTTCCCGGTTATGTGCTTGTTGAAATGCACATGAACGATGATGCTTGGCATTTGGTACGAAATGTACCGCGAGTGCTGGGCTTTATTGGTGGAACTTCTGATCGCCCGGCTCCCATCACGCAACGTGAAGCGGATGCAATCTTACAGCGCGTTCAAGACAGTGCCGACAAGCCGAAGCCGAAAATTCTATTCGAGCCTGGCGAAATGGTTCGTGTTACTGATGGTCCCTTCAACGACTTTAATGGTGTTGTTGAAGAGGTCAACTACGATAAAAGCCGCCTGCGCGTGGCAGTGTTGATCTTCGGTCGTTCAACCCCGGTTGAGCTCGAATTTCATCAAGTGGAAAAATCCTAAACCTTCAGTCGGGGAGTTTTACGCGCCCGCGTAAAACACTAACACCCGCTAGGAGATATCATGGCAAAGAAGATCTCATCTTACATCAAGCTGCAAGTTGCAGCTGGTCAGGCTAACCCGAGTCCGCCGGTTGGTCCCGCTTTGGGTCAGCACGGTGTGAACATCATGGAATTCTGTAAGGCCTTTAATGCGGCTACGCAGTCCATGGAAGCTGGCATGCCGATTCCTGTGATTATCACAGTATATTCCGATCGTACTTTCACTTTTGTGACCAAAACTCCGCCCGCTTCAGTATTGCTGAAGAAAGCGGCTGGTCTGAAGAAAGGCAGTGGCCGTCCTAACACTGAAAAAGTGGGCACGGTAACGCGTGACCAACTGGAAGAGATCGCCAAAACCAAAGAGCCCGATTTGACCGCGGCCGATCTGGATGCAGCTGTGCGCACCATTGCTGGTAGCGCTCGCAGCATGGGCCTGAATGTTGAGGGGGTTGAATAATGGCACGTTTAGGTAAGCGCTTAAAAAGCATCCGTGATTCTGTGGATCGCAACAAAGTTTACTCCATCGAAGAAGCTATCCAAGCTCTGAAAGACAACAGCAAAGTTAAATTTGTTGAGTCTGTGGATGTGGCGATTCGTTTAGGTGTTGACCCGCGTAAATCGGACCAAGTGGTTCGTGGCGCGACCACCTTGCCTCACGGTACCGGTAAAGATGTACGCGTTGCCGTTTTTGCTCAAGGTGATAATGCCGAGAAAGCAAAAGCTGCCGGTGCTGACATCGTTGGTTTCGAAGATCTGGCCGACACCATTAAAGGTGGCGAAATGAACTTCGACGTTGTGATTGCTACCCCCGACGCGATGCGCGTTGTTGGTAAGTTAGGCACCATCTTAGGTCCCCGTGGCCTGATGCCTAACCCCAAAGTGGGTACGGTTACCCCCGATGTGGAAACCGCAATTAAAAATGCTAAGGCAGGTCAGGTGCGTTTCCGTACCGACAAAGCCGGCATTATCCACGGCACTATCGGTAAAGTAAGCTTTGATGCCGACGCGCTGACAGGTAACTTGAAAGCGCTGATGCAAGACTTGATTAAAGCCAAGCCTGCAGCGGCCAAAGGTCAATACGTACAGAAAATCGCCTTATCCACCACCATGGGTCCCGGCGTGACTGTAGACCAAGGTTCATTGGATCTTTAATTTTCTAGTGCGTACCTAGGTACGTATTAGGAGGCGCGGCAATTTTGAAAAAGATTGCCGCTGTGATGATGGAAATCGTCACAACGGGCATGCGTCGAAGTCTCGGCGCGCTGTTCGAGACCGCAGGTGTTTTGTACTTAAGTTGATGTGAGGTGTTTGAAAAACCACTCAACATCAGGCCTGCGCAGATGGTGCTGCCAAGCTTCTGGCGAGAATTTTCTCCTTGAAGTGTAAGCTCACCACAACGGGACGGGATACCGTCCGCTAGAAATGTTTCGGCATTTCTATTGAGTGGAGAAAGTCTATGGCGCTCACACTGGAGCAGAAAAAAGCAGTTGTCGCTGAAGTCAGCGATGTGGCTGCTGATGCGCTTTCTGCAGTTGTCGCCGAATACAGAGGTATGACCGTAGACCAACTCACCGATATGCGTCAAAAAGCGCGTAGCGGTGGTGTGGTTCTGAAAGTCGTTAAAAATACTCTGGTTCGTCGCGCAGTGGCGGGTACTGAACTTGAATGCATGGCTGATCAGCTGACTGGCCCTTTGCTCTACGCCTTCTCAATGGAGGATCCGGGCTCTGCGGCACGTCTGATGAAAGATTTCAGCAAAGAAGCTGAACATCTGAACGTCAAGCTGATTGCAATGAGCGGTCAAGTGTATGGCGCGGGCGATTTAGATCGTTTCGCAAGCCTGCCAAACCGCGAACAAGCACTGGCTATGCTGTTGGGTGTAATGAAAGCGCCCGTCGAGAAGTTCGTTCGTACTCTGGCCGAACCGCATACCAAGATGGTTCGCACTGTTGCAGCAATCAAAGAAAGCAAAGAGGCTGCTTAATCACTATTTTCGTTGTGATAAGCATGCCTTTATCGAATTTGTAGGAGTTTAAATCATGGCCGTTGCCAAAGAAGATATCTTAGAAGCTATTTCCAACATGACCGTGATGGAGGTTGTTGACCTCATCGAGGCTATGGAAGAAAAATTCGGCGTAACCGCAGCTGCTCCCGTAGCTGTTGCTGCTGCTGCACCTGGTGCAGAAGCTGCCGCTGAAGAAAAAACCGAGTTTGACGTAATTCTGACCGGCTTTGGTTCTAACAAAGTTGCAGTGATTAAAGCGATTCGCGGCATCACTGGCTTGGGTCTGAAAGAAGCTAAAGAACTGGTTGAAAGCGCACCTTCTCCGGTTAAAGAAGGCGCTGCTAAAGACGAAGCAGAAGACGTCAAGAAACAGCTGGAAGAAGCCGGAGCCAGCGTCGAGGTTAAATAATTACCTCGCTCGGTTACCATGCTACAGCATTCGGGCTGGAGGCATCCGCCTCCGGCCCTTTTGCATTTGCTGATTATGGCTACGCATTTAACTGTATGAATGAACAGCAAGCGGGTCAGCATGAACACACTGTAATCGGCTTAGGCTACCACTGCAACTGCGGGCGGATACATGGCAACGACATATTCATACACTGAAAGAAAGCGCATTCGTAAAGATTTCGGGAAGCGAGAAACCGTACTCGACGTTCCCTATTTGCTGGAGATGCAAATCAAGTCTTACGATCAGTTTCTGCAGGATGGCGGCAATGACGACAGCAGGCGAGATATCGGCCTGCATGGCGCGCTGTCTTCTGTATTTCCAATCAGCAGTTATTCTGGTAACGCCGTACTCGAGTATGTCAGTTACCGCTTAGGCCCACCGCCCTTTGATGTGCGCGAATGTAAGCTGCGTGGCTTAACCTTCGGCGCACCCCTGCGCGTGACGGTTCGTTTGGTGTTGTTTGATAAAGACGCGCCTGCGAAAAACCGCAAGCCCAAGCAAATTAAAGAGCAAGAAGTCTACATGGGCGAGCTGCCCCTGATGACTGAAAACGGCACCTTTATTATTAATGGTACAGAGCGGGTAATTGTGTCCCAGCTCCACCGTTCACCCGGTGTTTTCTTTGACCATGATAAAGGTAAGACCCACTCCTCAGGTAAGCTTTTATACGCCGCGCGTATCATTCCTTACCGTGGTTCTTGGCTCGACTTCGAGTTCGACCCGAAAGACTGCATCTTCACGCGTATCGATCGCCGCCGTAAACTGCCGGTGACCATTCTGCTGCGTGCGCTGGGTATGGACGATGAACAGATCTTGGATTTGTTCTTCGAGAAAACCACCATTACCGTTAAGGATAAAGGTGCCCAAGTCCAGCTGATCCCTGAACGTTTGCGTGGCGAAAGCGCTTTATTCGACATTCTGGATAACGACGGCACCGTGATTGTTCAAGCGGGCAAGCGCATCACCATGCGCCATGTTCGTCAGATCGAAAAATCAGGCGTTGAAACCCTTGATGTACCGGACGATTATCTGGTTGGCAAAATCCTGGCGAACAATGTCATCGATAAAAACACCGGTGAGTTGTTACTGCGTGCCAATGATGAGCTGACTGATGAATCGCTGAACCTGCTGCGTGAAAACGAAGTCAGCGAGATCGAAGTTCTCTACGTGAACGACCTGGACCAAGGTCCGTACATTTCGAACACGTTGCGCATCGATACCACAGAGTCTGAATTAGAAGCTCTGTACGAAATCTATAAAATGATGCGTCCTGGTGAGCCGCCCAGCAAAGAAGCTGCGCAAAATCTGTTCACCAATCTGTTCTTCACTGAAGAGCGTTATGACCTGTCTTCAGTAGGTCGTATGAAGTTCAACCGTCGCGTGGGTCGCGAAGAAGTGACTGGCGAAGGCGTGTTGAGCGAAGATGACATCATTTCTGTACTGCGCGAGCTGATTAACATCCGTAACGGCCGCGGTATTGTGGATGATATCGATCATCTGGGTAATCGCCGTATTCGCTCTGTGGGCGAAATGGCCGAGAACGTTTTCCGTATCGGCTTGGTTCGCGTTGAGCGTGCGGTGAAAGAACGTTTATCCATGGCTGAAAGCGAAGGCTTAACCCCGCAAGAGTTAATCAACGCTAAGCCCGTGGCGGCGGCGGTGAAAGAGTTCTTCGGTTCTTCACAGCTCAGCCAGTTCATGGATCAAAACAACCCGTTGTCTGAGGTTACGCACAAACGTCGTGTTTCTGCCTTGGGCCCAGGTGGTTTGACCCGTGAGCGCGCCGGCTTTGAGGTGCGTGACGTTCACCCCACTCACTATGGTCGTGTTTGTCCGATTGAGACCCCTGAGGGTCCGAACATTGGTCTGATTAACTCTTTAGCGGTTTACTCACGCACTAACGATTACGGTTTCTTAGAAACTCCGTATCGCCGTGTTGTTGACTGCAAAGTAACCGACGACGTGGTGTATCTGTCGGCCATTGAGGAAGGTGAATACGTCATCGCCCAGGCCAACGCTGAGCTGGACGAAACCGGTTCTTTCCGTGATGACTTGCTGCCCGCTCGTCACCATGGTGAGTTCTCGTTGAAGGCGTCCACTGAAGTTCAACTGATGGATGTATCGCCCAAGCAGATCGTGTCGGTGGCAGCCTCCTTGGTTCCATTCTTGGAACACGATGACGCCAACCGCGCATTGATGGGCTCAAACATGCAACGCCAAGCGGTGCCCACCCTGCGTGCTGATAAGCCGTTGGTTGGTACCGGTATGGAGCGCGTGGTTGCTCGCGATAGCGGCGTAACTGTGGTTGCACGACGTGGCGGTGTGGTCGATCAAGTGGATGCCGGTCGTATCGTGATCCGAGTGCACGAAGCTGAAGTTCCGGCGGGCGATCCGGGTGTGGATATCTACACCTTAACCAAGTACACCCGTTCTAACCAAAACACCTGCATTAACCAACGTCCGTTGGTGATGGTGGGCGATATCGTAGCGTCTGGCGACATTGTTGCCGATGGTCCGTCTACTGACTTGGGTGAGTTGGCGTTGGGTCAAAATATGCGTATCGCGTTTATGCCTTGGAACGGTTACAACTTTGAGGATTCCATTTTGGTTTCCGAAAGAGTGGTACAGGAAGATCGTTTTACTACGGTTCATATCCAAGAGCTGACTTGT
>JAKSCJ010000137.1 GCA_022360675.1 Lysobacterales bacterium | reverse complement strand
TCGCAGCTCAACTAGCCCTTAAAGATTTAGTAGTGCCCGTAGGCCACCAGCGGAATCAAAGCGCTTAGCGCATAAGCCGCTGCGGCATCGTGGTGATGGTGGTTATGGCCGTGTCGATACGGTCCGTAATAACCGGAGTTGTAATAGGGTTTGTAGTAACCCCGGTTGTAGTAGCCGCGCCGGTAATGACGCGGTTTATAGTAGCCACGGGAATAACCGCGCCGATAACCATAACCCTTACGGTAGCCGTAACCACGCCGGTAACCGTAGCGATACCCATTGCGGTACCCCTTCCGATAACCTTTGCGGTAGCCGTAACCTCTTCGACCGCGATAATGACCTTTCCCCCGATAATAGCCACCGCCGTAATAACCGCCCGCGTAGTAACCATGACCACCGCCTGCGCTGGCATTCATGCTGGCACCTATACCAAGCAATAAGCCAAAGGCGATAATTCCAGTTTTCACTAAAGTGCGAGAAAACCACTGCCGCTGCGGTTTTAAGGTGTTTTGCGCAGCGCTATGTTCAGCGTTCAGGGCGGGAGTTTGCCGGGTGAACATGTCACATCTCCTTTGCCGTAGATTGCCAGTCACTTTACACTCAGTGCCCTGAATCTAATCTGAATGGAAACAAATCATGCTTGAAGTCGAAAAAAATGGAGAAATTCACCTGTTGCGATTGCAACGCCCACCGGTTAATGCGCTAAACCCCGAGCTCATCGGTGCGTTCCGCCAGCAGCTAGAAAGCAGCATTAACGATGGCGCCGGCGGCATTATTATCACCGGCCGCGAGGGTTTGTTCTCAGCAGGTTTAGACGTGCCCGCCTTATTGCAACTGGATCGCGACGGCATGTCTCGCTTCTGGCAGGAGTTCTTTGGCTTATTGGAATGCTTGGCGCGCTCGCCCATTCCCACCGTGGCGGCTTTATCGGGCCACAGCCCCGCTGGCGGCACCGTGATTTCCTTATATTGCGACTACCGCGTGATGGCCGCAGGCGACTACAAGCTGGGCTTAAATGAGGTTCAGGTGGGTCTGGTGGTGCCGCAGGTTATCCAAAATACCCTGGCACGCTTGATTGGCCCCCACGCCGCCGAGCGCCACATGGTGACTGGCGATATGATCAGCGCTGATAAGGCTCTGGGCTTAGGCATGGTGGACGAATTGGCCGAGGCCGACCAAGTGGTGGCCGCTGCCACACGCTGGTTAGAGCGCCATCTCGCGCTGCCGCGCCAAGCCATGCTAGAAACCCGCCGCCTGGCCCGTGGCAATCTCACCGAAATGTTTGATGACGCTTCGGCCTTTGGGGTCGAGCGCTTTGTGAATCTGTGGTTCGCTGAGCACACCCAGCAAGCGCTGCACGCTATGGTGGCACGTTTGGGCAAGAAAAAAGGCTAAGCATTTGGCTTTTTTAGAAAAAGGGCTGCCATCAAGCAGCCCTTTTTTGTAGTACCTTTTGTCGCGCGATTCCCCGGCAGTACAACGCTTAGAAGCGATACCACAAACGGGTAAAGTACGAAGCACCGTTCAAACCGAATTGAACACTGTCGAAAATATGTCCGTTATCGGTTTCGTCCGGATCCTGGCGATCGGGGAATTTGTCGAAGATATTGGCCCCACCCACGGTTAAGCGCAGATTCGGCAAGAAGCTGTAGGTCAGACTGATATCGGCAGAAATACTGGAGCTGTACTCCGCATTGGGCACCGGCGGGCCCGAGAAGGTACCCAGAGTTTGGCTGCCAAAACGCGTTAACTTAAATAAGCCATTCCATTTGCCACGGGTGTAATCGAAGGCCAAAATCGATTTATTACCCGGCGCACCGTTTTCGATAAACAAACGCTCCCGCTCCGACAACAACACATCTTCACGACCGGCCAAGCTATCGGGCGCATTGATACTTTTCACATCGGTATCGTTGTAATTGGCCGCCGCGTAGGTCACCAACTCACCGCCCCACAACGGCATATCGTGGGCTAAGGTGATATCAAAACCACGGGTTTTGGTATCTACCGAATTAACGAAGAACTGAGCCTCGCCCACGCCAAGGTCTTGCAGGGTTTGACCGATATTAGGATCGGTGGTGTCGAAACGACCACTGAGCACCACGCGGTCGTCGATATCGATCCAATAACCATCTACAGTTAACGATAAATTCTCTAGCGGTTTCCAGGTGAAACCCACGGTGTAGCTGATTGAGGTTTCCTCTTCGAGATCAGGAATACCTGCGGCCACAGCCACCTCGCCGCCATTGGGCGCCAGCAGCACATCGGTGGGGACACCGGAAATAAAATCGGTAAAGGTGGACGAGAACAAACGCTGCTGCAAGGAAGGCGCACGGAAGCCACTGCTCACCGAGCCGCGCAGTAAGAAATCGTCGGTGGCACGATACCCCACGGCAAACTTGCCGGTTAAGGTGGAGCCAAAGTCGCTGTAGTTCTCAAAGCGCCCGGCCACGCCAGCAGTTAAGCGCGAGGTAATATCCAGCTCTAAGTCCACATAACCCGACCAATTATGGCGTCCGGTGTCGGTTTCGTCGGCAGGTTGAAAGCCGGGAAAACCCTGGCTGCCCGCATTACCGCCACCGGGGCCATCGGCGTCCACAAACGAACCCAATTCACCGGCGGTGATCTCGTAATTTTCGTCGCGATATTCACCACCCACCGCCACGTTAATACCTTGGAAAATACCGGTGAAATAACGGCTGAAATCCAAATTAATGGTGTTTTGGCGAAAAGCCAATTCACCGGCATCGAAGCGATCTGCACTCAAACCCGGCCCGCCGTTAAGCAAATCAAAATTGGCGATGGAGGCATTAATGGTGTTGCTGATGGTGTAATCCAGCTCGTTATAGCCATAGGTGGCCGAGAGATCCCAACGCCAATCGTTGGCAATACCCCACACACCTGCGATGGCGTAGCGATCTTCCACATCGCCATTAATGAAAGGGACAAAACCATCGGGGAATTGGGCCGCAGAATTGCGCGACGGAATATCGTCGCTACCCAAACCACCGCGAGCAAAAGCCGCCGAGGAAGCATCACGATCTTGATAGCCACCAGTGAAATAGAAATTACCCCAGTCGGCCAATGCCAATTCACCATTTAAATAAATCGTGCTGTTTTCGACCTTGGAGTCGCCAATGGTGCGCGGGTTTCCGGCGGGCTCGGAGCGATCCGAACGGCCGCGATCTTGGTATTCAGCAGTGACCGAAACCACGCCTCCGTTACCCACGCTAAAACCACAATAGCCCGAACCGATATAGTTCTCGCCATCGCCACGGCTGTACTGTCCCCAACCACCAATGACCTCACAGCCCAGGCTGCGTTTGAGTTGAATATTCATTACACCGGCAATGGCGTCGGAGCCATATTGCGCCGCCGCGCCATCACGCAGAATTTCCACCCGATCAATGGCCAATACCGGAATAGCATTTAAGTCGGTGCCAGTATTGCCCCGATTACGCGCACCAAACAAATTCACCAACGCCACCGAGTGACGCCGCTTTCCGTTCATCAGCACCAGCGTTTGATCCGAGCCTAAGCCACGCAGTGCAGCGGAGTCGATTAAATCGGCACCGTCGGAGCCGGTTTGGCGCACCGAGGTAAACGAGGGCGATAAAAACTGCAGGGTTTGGGCTAAATCAAACTGCGGGCTGCGTTGGGTGGATTCTTGCAGATCGATAATATCCACCGGCAGTGGCGTTTCGGTGGCGGAACGATCCACCCGGCGTGAACCCACCACCACTAAGCTATCGAGATTGGCGGATTCATCCTCGGCGGTATCGTCATCATTATTGGTCTGCTGGGCGGCTAGAGGTGCTGCGGCCAGCAAAGCCAAAGCCGCCGCCACAGCCCGCCATAAGCGCTGCTGAGTCATTGCTATATTTCCTTATCCTACGAAGGGTGTCCCTATTCCTTAGAGCTGGCCGTGCTTTCGGCGAGCAGGCTTGACCCAGGGAATATGCGAGGGATCAACAGCACGAAAAAGTGCCACATCTATCCTCAGCAATCAGTGTAAGCCCAGGTTCCAGCGAGCGGCAATGGTTGGCGCAGAATGGTCTATTCAATTATCGAAATTCACTAAGCCCCAGTAACGATCAAGACCCACATTGCAGTATTCCAGAGCGCACCATCTTAGCTAGAGCTACCCGTTGGGGTAGTTATCGTGCTGCGTGGCTGTGGGTATCGTAGATCTCGATGCAAGGGCATCAAGCCAACAGCTCAACACGGTAAGGAGGCTTTCATGCACAAAACCCGATCTTAGCCAGTGGCCGCTAAGATCATTCGCCCGACTTGATCATCAAGTCATGATATCGCAGCTGGCGATCACCCATTGAGTGTTCCTGTAATTGGTGGGAAATAACTGATCGCATAGCCAACATCATTGGGCACTTCCCGTTTTTCTATACGTGTTCAAGCCATGCGAGGGTAAGCGCATGGCTTGTTTTTTTATGTATCGATCAAAGTTTAACAACAACCCGTTTGCACCAATCGCTTTATGCGCTCACCGCCGTCATTAAAGCGCCCACCTTTGAAATCGCATGGGCACGGTTATTCACATTGAGCTTACGGAAGATATTTTTCATATGAAAACGCACGGTGTTCTCCGATATTTGCATGAGAACAGCGATTTCACGATTGGTTTTACCGCTGGCGCAATACTGCAAGCAATCCACTTCGCGCTTGCTTAAGGCATCGAACCCCGACGGATTATCACTTAGCCAGTCGGCCATTAATGCGGATGGATCATAGGCTAATAAGGCTTCAAAAAAATATGTCGACCATACATGAATCGTATTGCGTTGGGCATGAAAACGCACGCGGTCTTCCTCGCCATTGCCTTGCATGTAAACGGTCACGCCACTAAGTAAGTTCGTGCTATTGAGCGGCACCAACCAGGCATGGTGCACATTGCTTAAACCAAACAAGGCGCGTTGCCAAATGACCGATGGTGACTTGCTTTGGCTATTTAAAAAGGCCAAATAATCAAAGGGAAGCCGTGACGCACCGGCTTTGCGCAAACCGGGGCACTGTTGAGCGAATCCTTTCAATACATACTGGCGTATGTATTCCATAGGATAACTGGCCACGCAAAAGTTACCCTTTTGCTTGGGTTGATCCAGTGTATCTACACGAATGGAATAAGCATCAAACGAGCAAAAACCCAAGCTCGTAATGGCACTTAAAAAATAGTTTTTTAGATCAACCATCTGCTCTTGTTGATCTAAGCCTGATAAAAATGCTTCGGTATCCAGCGCTTGCTGCGCCGCAGACAAAGCCTGCTGATTCAACTCATCCATTGTTGTCGATTCAGTTGGGTTATCGAGCGCTAGGGCAGTGCTATATCCTTTTAATGTTATTGAGCTATTGACGGTTTTTTAGTCTTAGAATTCAACAAAACCTAGGCGATAACGATAAAGCCGTGCTGGCACTCAGGCTGGTTTGCGCCAACATTATTCTTGATCACTCGGCCTGCATTAATTGCAGAAATTGGCACCGGGGGCGGTCACCACGCGAGTAAAGAATACTGTAGCACCGCCACGCACCCAGCTCCAGAGATGAATCTTCTAAACATTTAAGCAATTGCTTATTGAATCAACCGCACCGGCACTAGATTGTCTTCGGCATTGCGATCGATCAACTTATTGTAAGGATCAATACCGGCAAAACGCGGTTGGCGGTCGGTGGTGAAATGAAAGGTCGACTGGCCACCTTCCACAATCTCTTTTTGCAAGGAAATCACTTGCCGATCGCTAAAGTATTGATCATCGGGATTAGCGGTAAACACACCGAGATCGATGGGCATGTATAAATCCAAAGTGGTTTCATGACCAATACCGTTGGATTCCAGTTTTTCAGCGCGCACGGTAATGCTGACATCGTAGCGGCCATCACCACGTAATTGGGCAGTGGCATCAATGGCTTCTAAATCCCACAGCACGATGCGCTCGAATAAATCTTCGATTAACTGGGTTTCCTCCTCAGTCTCGGCTACAGCTTTGAGTTCTGCCAGTAAATCATTGGCGGTGGGATACGGATCAGATTGATACGCATATTGCGTAGCAAAAGCCCGCAGTGCTTGATTAATTCGCTCAGCGCCCAGGTAATCTTTAAGCGCATACATGGCCAAAGAGCCTTTACGATAATGAATATAAGGTTGATTCTCCACCCGATACAAAGGTAGCTCTTCTTCCGACTCTTTACCCCGATTCGATAAATACTGATCGAGTTCGTATTTTAAGAAACGACGCATCAAATGAGGACCGTATGCTTCTTCCATCACCATGAGCGCCGAATACTGGGCCAAGGTTTCTATGAGTAAGGTTTGGCCTTGCACATTCGCGCTAGACACTTGGTGCCCCCACCATTGATGCGCCACTTCATGAGCGCCCACATAAAATACATAGTCTACATCGGTGGGCGATTCCACATCGGCGATAAAGCCAATGCCTTCCGACCACGGCACCGTATTCGGGAAGGCCACGGCAAATTTTCCTGCCACGACCGGAAACTCAATAATCCGCATCTGCCGATATTGGTACGGGCCAAAGTGCTCACTGTAGTAAGCCAAAGACTGCTGTACCGCCTGCAACATTTTGCCCACATTGTATTCGTGATCGGCGTGGTAGAAGACCTCGATATCGATCTCATTCCAGCGGGTATGAACCCGTTCGTAACGCGCCGATAAATAGGCAAACAGGTTTTGCATCGGCGCATCCATACGATAGTGGAAATAGCGCCGTCCTTCGGTTTCCCATTCGCGTTCTAAATAACCCGGTGCAATGGCTATTTGATCGGCACGCGTGCTGACCGTGGTATCGAATTCAATCCAATCACTATCTTGGCGTAAATAGCTATTGCCGTAGGCCGATTCATCTTCTAGATCGGCATATCGATTAAGCTCAGGTAAACCATGGCTACGGCGTGTGTAGGGATCGTCGATGATGAGGGTTTTATTAAAACCGATATAGGGAAAGGCTTCATTGTTAAAAACGAAAGTACCGTTATCGAGCAGCGCAGAGACGCCTAAGGTCGAGGGGTTATTACGTGCGTGTCGAAACCCTTCTTGGCGACGGCCCGAATGGAATTGCAGTTGCAAAGACTCGCCGGGTTCTAGCGCTTGATTGAGGGTAAATTCAAAATAATTAAATTCGTCATCCCGGCTGCTTAAACTGGCATCTTCCAAGGCAAGGGTGCTGACCTCGGCAATGGGATGAAAGCCGATGTACACCCGATCAATGGCCGCCTCGCTACGGTTCTCCAAACGATAACGACCATGAACTTGATAACTCAAGGTATCTGGGTAGAGATCGACCTGGGTGGAAATAGCCGCGATACGCGGTTGGGCAACATCGGCTTTGTCGATAAAGCGCTGTTCGTAGCGTACCCGCAGCGCGGTGATATCTTCGGCAGTGATATAGGTATTGAGAATACGGGTGTTATAAAAAATGTAGATACCACTGCCAATAAAGGTCAGCAAGGCCAGCACTGCACTGATTTGCGCCAGCAAACCAAAGCGCTGCATCGCCCCTCGGGCGCGTAATTCCAGTAGCTGCAATGTACCTCGCTGCCATAGCAAATAGGTGGCGATATACATCAAAATACAAGCACTACCCCAGTACACGGCATACCAAATAGCGATGGCGGCAAAATGCCCCCAGCCATTCATATCGGAATAGGCCACATCGGCGCGGGTGCCGAAGCGATATAGTGGATCTTCAAAACCTAAACTACGCATGGCAAATAACATCACCACCACGTAGATCACCATAAACCCCATACCGAGAAACTTATTGCGCACCATGTTTTGGATGAAGATCGACAAAATAGCGGCAAAGTAAAAGAGCCGTCCGTAGTCCAATAAATAACGAGTGACGTAGAGCTTTAATTCCAGCGTGTAATAGTTTTGCGAAAGCTGGGCAATCACTGCGGTGATAACGCCAGCTAACAACAATAGAAACACCACCAATAACAAGGCAGTGGTTTTAGCGCCCACAAATACCCAGTTGGGCGCTGGGGTGACATCGATAATTTCTTGGAAGCTGTATTGGCGATCACGCCACACCATTTCAGCGCCGTAGTAGATCACCACAATCAGCAACGACAAGGTAAAAGTGCCTTGCATGATGTTGGCCATTACCCGGGTCAACGGATACACCGGCGTACCGAAGAACTGATCTAGATTAAGAAAGGCAAACCAAGTGCTGATCACCGCTAAAATCAACACGATTAAAAACGGTGTCGATAAAATGGCAGACTTCACCTCAAAGCGCAGCTGGGCAAAAAATTGAGGCCAAACTTGAGGTTCGCCATGGGCGCGCGATTCCAAATGCACTTGCTCAGGTGGGCGTGCCTTGGGCATGGCCAATTGTTGTTCGCGCCCACTACCACGATTTAACTGCAGCTGGAAACTGACATAACTCACCATCAGCAACAAGCTAGAAACCGCCAACCACAACAAGCGATTTTGTAACAGCAAACCATTGAGCGGAGCCAACTGGGTGTTACGTTCAAACGCCGTCCAGTAACGCACCGTTTCGGTGTAGGCCGCCGAGCCAAAAGGGTCCAACCAGGCCGCTACCTGCCGCCACTCGGGTTGATCCAGCAGGCTTTGGGTCATCGATTGCAACAACACAAAAACCACAATGCCCACATAAGTCCACATCAGGCTGCGACTCATTGTGGCCAGGGCAAACGCTAAAGCGCCACTGAAAAATAAATTGGGCAGCACGAACACCGCATAAGTGTAAACATAATGCGAAAGCTGGAAATCGTTGATACGCGCCGGATCTAAAGCGGGCATTTGGGTGCCCATCACCATGCCGATAGAAACAGTGCTAAATGCCAGCAAAGCAGCTAAGTAACCACCACTAAAGCGCCCTAATAAATAGGCTGGTTTGGTCAGTTGGGTGGCGAATAATAACTCGGCACTGCGGTGTTCAAAGTCGCGAATGGCGGGGTTGGCTAAGAACGCCGTGGCAATAAATAAGGCGATGATACTCATCACCACATGGACTTGGACGATAGCATCGGGTGAATTCACATTCACATTGCCGATGGCCGCTATTTGTACATTGCTGGAAACCACATTGCCAAAGGCCAGCAAGAAAAATAACACTGCCATCACTAAGAACACCGGGCTACCCATTTGGTAACGGCATTCAAAGCTTGCAACTTTACGGAACATGGATGCCAGCATGGCAGGTTCTCCGGCCCACTTCAGGGAGCATATTTAAAGCGCACATGTATCATCAAACAATGGCCTAGCGAGACCAGCCATACCGACTCATCAACTATGTACACAGTGGCTTGGAACGCTGCATTTACAGCGTTTGAGTTTGCTGAGTATGCACTGGCTTGTTGCGCACGACCGTGGAGAAATACACGTCTTCAAGGCCAACACCTACCCGTTCAAAACCACCTTCAGGTGGGTCTTCACTCAACACATGGATGCGCATTTGCCCTGCGAACAAATGCGTAGAAATGACTTGAAACTGTTGACGGTACTCGGCTAAAGCAGCCTTGGGCACCGTCTTCGCCCAGATCTTGTTGATCATCGCCGCCATAAGATTAGCGGGCCGTCCCTCCAGGGCGATACGTCCTTGAATCATGATGGCCATGCGTGAACAAAGATCGGCCACGTCTTCCACAATGTGGGTGGATAAAATCACCACTTTGCGCTCGCCGATATCGGCCAGCAAATTATGAAAACGATTGCGTTCTTCCGGATCTAAGCCAGCGGTGGGTTCATCGACAATCACCAACTGTGGATCACCAATTAATGCCTGGGCAATACCGAAACGCTGGCGCATCCCTCCAGAGTAAGAGCTTAAAGCTTTTTTCCGATGCTGATAAAGATTGGTTTGCTGGAGTAGATCGTCCACTAAGGCTTTGCGCTCGCTGCGCTTATTGAAGCCTTTGAGCATGGCAATATGATTTAGCATTTCGTCGGCGCTTACCCGCGGATAAACACCAAAGTCCTGGGGCAAATAGCCCAACTGGCGGCGCAGCGCATCGCTTTGCTTGAGCACATTAATATCGCCAAAGCTGATCTTGCCCGAGTCGGGCTGCTGCAAGGTGGCTAAGGTTCGCATTAGGCTGGATTTACCCGCGCCATTAGGCCCCAGCAAGCCATACATGCCCACCGGAATACTTAAAGACACCTCATTTAATGCCTTCACCCCATTGCTGTAGGTTTTGCTAATTTTGTCGATAGTCAGCATGGGGTATTCCTTAAACTGGAAAGCCTTTGCGGCGATTTAGTCCATAGTAGGGCGAAGAGTCTAGCGCGCTCTAGTGCCGTTGGTCACTAGGCGATCTCATTCATAACGCTGTCCGCGGTATTCAATCCAACCGCCGTCGTGTTGGCCTTTAGGGTCGTGATGCGTCCAATGAATCACACCGCCTTGCTCGTTCCACTCGTACTCGCCTTTAATCTTCAGCAGTGAATTCACACGGAGGTTTTCCACCCTGGGTGCTAAATCGATATTGTGCGCCACTAATACGGTATGCCCCGAGCTCAACTCCAGAATAAAACGCTGGTGACGTGGTGGCTTGGTGTCGTCGCTTAAAAGCTTTTTTACCCGTGCCTCACCCAACACCCAAACATCACCACGACCTTGGGCGAAAGCCGCTGCCACATCCTTGCTGAGTGTGTCGTGAGCTTCATTAGCATTGGCATAAGTGCTCGCGGTAGAGTCAGCCGTGGGCGCAAAGGGAACCGGCGCAGCAGTTGGCGACGGTGGACTTTGCTGAAACTGGGTTTGCTGTAACACCGCGCCACCGGCCAATAAGGCGATGATCAAAATATTTTTCAGCAGCTTTTTGGTTTCGATCTTCATAGGGTGTCATTCGATGGTGGCGGGCGACATCTGGCCCACAAGCGGTGCAGGCCCGTTTTCATTGCTCGGGTTGACTTAAAAGCTTTGCTCATACACACACGTTTTAAGCTTCAGCTACGGCTTCAAAAGCCGCCGCAATACGCTCACAGCCAATCAGCTTAACCCCTTTTGGCGGTTTCAGACCACGGGCGTTGGCGCGCGGTAACAAGATGCTACGGAAGCCCTGGCTGGCCGCAGCGCGAACCCGCTCTTCGCCATTGGGCACAGGGCGTAATTCGCCCGATAAGCCCACCTCACCAAAAGCCGCCATATCAATGGGCAATGGGCGAGCGCGCAAACTCGACCAAATCGATAGCATTAAACAGAGATCAGCCGCCGTTTCTTGGATTCGCAAACCGCCCACTACATTCACGAAAACATCTTGGTCCTGCACTTGCACGCCAGCGT
>JAKSCJ010000327.1 GCA_022360675.1 Lysobacterales bacterium | reverse complement strand
CTACTACGGCAAAGGTTCCACCTACCCGGATGTGCAAGGCAGCGTGGGCATTTTGTTCGAACAAGCCAGCACGCGCGGCAAGCAAGTAGACACCAGCTTTGGTAAACGCACCTTTATCGAGGGCATGCTGAATCATTACCGCGTTAGTTTCTCCACGCTTCGCGGGGCCCACGAGATACAAGATCGCTTAAAAGCATTCCGTCGTCGTCACGATACCGATAGCATGAAAAACGCCGCCAAAGGCGCGTGGATTGTGGGCGACGATCGTGATCCCGCTCGCGTTGCGCATATGCTGAATGTGATGGCCCAGCATCAGATCGAAATCTACCGTCTGGACGAAGATCTCACTATCGACGGCCAACGCTTTACCGCCAATGAGGCTTGGATCATTCCGCGCCAACAGCGCCAAGCCTTGTTGGTCGAGGCCATGTTCAGCCGCCCGACCAGCTTCAAAGACGAAACCTTCTACGATGTCTCGGGCTTTACTTTGGCGTTGGCCTACGATGTACCCCATAAAGCCTCGCGCTCAGTGCCGGCCAAAGGTGCGGCCTTTGATGCTGATCATGCCGTGGCCAAAAGCTCGGTGAGTGGCGCTTTGCCCATCGCCTTTGCGGTGCCTTGGCATCAACTGCATGCGCCGGCTTTATTGCAGCAATTAACGCAAAATAATGTGCGTGTACGTATCGTCACCAAAGCAACCGAAGTGCAAACCGCACAAGGTGGTGTGGCTTTAGCGGCGGGTGATCTGCTGATTCCCACCGGCATTCAAGACGATGCCCAAGCCGTGCAAGACGAACTGGCCCAATGGTTAGCGGGCCATCCCATGGTGGTGCATGCCATTCAACAAGGTCGCGCTTTAAGTGGCCCCGATTTAGGTTCAGGCAGCATGCGCGCAGCGCGTAAAATTCGCCCCGCTATGGTGGTGGGCGATGGCTTGAACCCTTACGATGCGGGCGAAATTTGGCACTTGGCCGATCAACAGCTGGGCCTAAGCCTGACCCGTGTGGAATGGTATCGCTTAAACCGCTTCCCCTTAGACGACTACACCCACCTGCTGATGGTGGCGGGTAATTATGGTCAGTTAAGTGAAGCACTGAAGCAAAAAATCACCACTTGGGTGAAAAACGGTGGCCATCTGGTGCTCACCGAAGGCGCTAGCACCTGGAGCGAATCCCTGCCTTGGGGTAGCAAGCCTGACAATGGCCAAGCAAAAGAAGAAGGCGATGATGAGCGCCGCCCCTATGGTGAATTCCAGGCCGATCAAGCCGAACGCATTATCGGTGGTGCCATCATGAATTTGGATATCGATATCACCCACCCGCTGGGCTACGGCTTGCAACGCGGTGAGCTACCCATCATGAAAAACAACCTCATCACCTTGCAAATGGCCGATAATCCGTACGGCACCGTGGCCGTTTACGATGAGAATCCGCTTATGGCCGGTTACGCCAGTACCGAGAACCGCGAAGCCTTGGCCGGAAAAGCGGCGATAACGGCCAGTGTGGTGGGTTCAGGGCGCGTGATTCGCTTCGCCGACAACCCCTTGTTCCGTGGCCACTGGTTAGGTAGTAGCCGGGTGTATGTGAATGCGCTGTATTTCAGTCATTTAATTCAACGCACTCAGTTGCCCAAAGCGCCGCGTTAAAAAAGAACCCGCGTCGATTAAAAAATGGGGCTTAACGGCCCCATTTTTTTCCTGTCATTCCTGACGAATCGCGAAATGGGCCAGACAACCCGGCCCACATCCTGGGCTACAATAGCCGGATGACTGAAGCCAGCGATATCGCCATTTCCACCTCTTCTTCCCATACCTCAGCCGCCCAGCAATCCGCTTTGGAAGTGTTGCGTTCGGTATTTGGCTATGAAACCTTTCGACCGCCCCAAGACGAGGTGGTGGCGAATCTGATCGGTGGCGACGATGCTTTGGTGATCATGCCCACCGGTGGTGGTAAATCGCTGTGTTTTCAAATTCCCGCCATCGTGCGTGAAGGCTGCGGTATTGTGGTTTCGCCCTTGATTGCCTTAATGCACGATCAAGTGACCACGCTGAAACAAGCCGGGGTGAAAGCGGCGTGTTTGAACTCCAGCATGAGCTTCGAGGAGATTCAAAACACCGAGGCGCGTTTCTTACGGGGCGAGTTGGATTTACTCTACGTCTCACCCGAGCGTTTGCTACAAGAACGCACGCAAGATTTACTCAGCCGTGGCCAGGTGGCTTTATTCGCCATCGATGAAGCTCATTGTGTGTCGCAATGGGGGCACGATTTTCGCCCTGAGTATCGTCAGTTAAACGTTTTGCACCAGCGCTTTCCCATGGTGCCACGGGTGGCCTTAACTGCCACCGCCGATGCACCCACGCGCCAGGAGATTGTGGAGCGTTTAGGTTTAGAAGGCGCACATCAATACATCAGCGGTTTTGATCGCCCCAATATTCGCTATCACATCCAACATAATCCCGGCTCGGGGGCGAGGGAGCAGCTACTGCGCTTCATTCGCCAGCAGCATCCTGGCGAAGCGGGCATTGTGTATTGTTTATCGCGCAAGAAAGTGGAAGACGTGGCCCGTTGGTTGGCGCAACAAGGCTTAACTGCCCTGCCCTACCATGCCGGTTTAGATGCCGATGAACGCGCCCATAATCAGGCGCGCTTTATTAATGAAGAAGGCGTGATTGTGGTGGCCACCATCGCCTTTGGTATGGGTATCGATAAACCCAATGTGCGCTTTGTTGCCCATTTAAATCTACCTAAAAGTATCGAAGCCTATTACCAGGAAACCGGTCGAGCGGGCCGCGATGGCCTAGCTTCCGATGCCTGGATGATCTACGGCCTGCAAGATGTGATTACCTTGCGCCAAATGATGGATTCCTCCAACGCCGCCGATCAATACAAACGTTTAGAGCGTAAAAAGCTCGACGCCATGTTAGCCCTGTGCGAAACCACCCGTTGTCGTCGTGCGGCTTTATTGGAATACTTTGGTGATGAGTTAGAAAAAGATTGCGGTAACTGCGATATCTGTAGTCAAGCGCCCGAAACCTGGGATGCCACGGTGGCCGCACAAAAAGCGTTATCTTGCGTACACCGTACCGGCCAACGTTTTGGTGTGACATATTTAATTGATGTGTTATTAGGCAAGACCGACGAACGCATGAAACGCTTTGGTCATCAACGCATCAGCACCTTTGCTATTGGTTTAGAACACAGCGCCAGCGAGTGGCGTAGTGTGTATCGTCAACTCATTGCCCGTGGTTATTTAGATGTGGATATCGATGGCCACGGCGGCTTACGTTTAAATGCCTCATGCAAAAGCGTATTAAAAGGCGAAGAAACCGTACGCCTGCGCCGCGAACCCAAACCCCAACGTAAAAGCCGCAACAAACAAACCGCTGCCCAGTTATTCAACAGCCCAGAAGAACAACAACTCTGGGAAGCCCTACGCAGCTGCCGCCGCCGCCTCTCCCAAGAACAAGGCGTTCCCCCCTACGTTATCTTCCACGACGCCACCCTTATGGAAATGGTCGCCGTACGCCCCACCAGCCTCAACGAGCTCTCCAGCATCTCAGGCGTCGGCGAACGCAAACTCGAAGCCTATGGCGATGAATTTGTAGCCACGATTTTAGAGTTTGAGAGTGGTGGGCTTGGTGAAGCATAGTTCTGAATAGCATTAATGAAATATTTCATACCTTTGCTGTCACCGTAGCTAAAAAGCTTGTAAGAATTTTCCTACAGGAAGCATAGTAGAAAATCCATATTAGGGGACAGAAACGTGTTGCTAAGCTCACGTTCCTGTATTTGCCCCAATCAAATGGCCTTGGTTTACTCCATCGCTATCATGGATATGGAATTTCATGACTCAGCAGCACCGAATTACGATTGAAAAGCACTGTGCTCTTTCTCTGTATAGCTTGATATTCTTTTTGACATTGTTCTTCAGTGTGCCTTTGTATGCGCAAACTGAACTTCCGGCGGCTCCTAATTGGAGTACCACAAACACCACTCAAAGTAGTGACGGCGTTTATACGCTTCGGTGGGCTCCTGTCGTTGATGCCGATTTTTATCAGATCAGTGAAATTGGGCCCAAAGGAACTCACGATTGGTTTACTTTTCGTGAGTTTGAGTCTTTTGTAAAAAACGAACCGGGTAATTATCGATATGCATTGCGCAGTTGTCGTGGTGTGGCAGAGAGCCCTGTTGAATGTGGTTTTCCTGGGCAATCAATACAAGTTACCGTTGCGGCGGATGTTCGTGCTCACCACGAACAAATGCCCAGCAACGATGAACTAGCGGTGCAAAATATCGTCGGTGCTACGATTCACTGCCCGGCAAGAACAGAACAACCGGGCGGGCCCGATATCCTTATCCCTGGTGCGTGGCATACAGAATGCCAGCCGGGCCATGGTTGGGCATTTTATTGGGTGAATGCACTGCGTTTTCCTGAAGGCAGTGAATTGCATCGTAATGTATACGAGCTGTTAGGCGTGTGGACAACCTACCGATACATGGGCGGTAGCTACAAGCCTGTTTGGTTGTACATGCCGATGCGTGCCAAAAGTGACCTGCTGTATGACGGCCCTATTCTTTATCAAACCCTGGCGCAAAATAATCACTGCGCTCAGGGCGAATTGATTATTGGAACCCCAAATAAATGCCAAATAACAGCAGGTCATATACGCGTACTATTCAGAAATAGCGACAACAATAGTGAAGCCGATGTGGAATGGCACTTAAACATGCCGGGCTTCCCCGTTGTACGCTCCATTACTCAGCCTATTACACCGCTAATTTCTACGGTAGAAGGAACAGCTGTTGCGGATAATCATTTGAATTTCCAATCGGGTTGGTGGTGGAGCCGCCCAAATGGTCATTTAGATGAAAGCTTTGCTTACATGGTGCAGATCTTTAAAGATATTGAGTTTGATCACTTAATATTCTATGACGATGATGGTCACCCCATTTGGATGAGCGCCAACAAAAATGTTGATCCAACAAACTCTAGTGTTGAAACATTTACCGATAACCAACTGCGTTATGTAGAAACAGGTTATGCACCAGGAGTTTTTGCCGATCCACCAAGCTTTACACGATTGGAATCAGGCCACCTCTCTCGCCAGTTTGATCCTATTCGGGAAGGTCACACCCGAACTGGAGACTTCAGCGCTAATGTACTGATAGATGTTGACGGTCGAGATGCAAGTTTAAGTAGAAATGTTGATATTACCAAGGTAGTTAATTTTTATGATGTCGACTACATCATTAGCGGGCAGCCTAATGGCAGTACGGTTTGTTCAGTGCCTGCCGGCCAAGAGTGTGTACTTGACGTTCAGTGGTTTAGAGACGATCACTTTCCTCAAGCCCGTATCGAACTAAGAAACTTAAGTGACAATAGTTCAATCGTTCAGTTTTCTGATATAGCTCAAGTCAATACGAATGAACAGCTGAGCCTTCCAGAAGGGCAGTATCGATTCGAAATGTATCGTGATGCTGCAAGCACAGCGCCGCTGTTGGCCAAGTCGCGTGTCCTGCAAGTACTCAGCGCAGGCCCCGTTGTAGAAACCCCGCCTACCCCTTTTGCTAACCCCAATTTGTCGGCTCCGCCGTCAAGTTCACGTGTAGGGGCCACTACAGGCCAATTCAATGTAAATGCTAGTGGTGCGGCTACTTACAGCATTCCGGTTCTAGTGACACCAGGCAGCGGTGGTTTACAACCCAATGTCAGCTTAAATTACAACAGTCAGTCAGGAAATGGCTTGGCCGGTTTAGGTTGGAATCTCAGTGCTTATTCGTTAATTAGCCGTTGTGCTCAAACCTATGAACAAGATGCCGAAGCCAACAACCTTAATTTCATCCCGACAGGAGTTCAGCTGAACGATCAGGATCGGTTCTGCTTAGACGGGGAGCGGTTAATGTTGATTGAAGGCAGTGCTTATGGTGCTAATGGTGCTGTTTATCGTAAAGAGTTGGACGATTTCATTAAAGTAACTTCATCAGGTAATACTGGTGATGGCCCTCGCTGCTTTATCGCTGAAATGCCCGATGGGGGAATTGCTCATTACGGACAATGCGCGGAGTCTGCCAATAGTAGCGCCTTAATCTTGAGTGATGGTAACTCAGGCACACCTTATGCCTGGGCTCAGTCGCGCGTTGAAGATCTATCCGGTAATTATATGAATTACCGTTATCGCCAACCCAGCGGTGGCATTGAGATATTACTTGATGAAATTGAATTCACGGGTAATACCCGAAGTGGCCACCTTCCCTTTGCCAGTGTTGAATTCGATTATGTGTTGAAGCCGGTCAGTGAGCGAGCTGAAAGCTATGTCGCGGGTAAGAAAATTATTTCACAACGCCGCTTAACTGCTGTTCATTCTACGCTAGGTTCAGACTATTTACGGACTTACCACTTAGAGTACGACCCCAATCAAGATGGTGTTGGTCGCAGTATTCTTAGCTCTATACAAGAATGCCATAGGCCAAAAACTAACTCAGGCATTTGCTTTGATAGAACACATTTTACTTGGCAGCGTGGAAGATACACCACAGGTTTGACTGATCAGAATGCCGCACTAATATTGAATAACTTTACAACAGAAGTGCCGGTTGGAAGTGGATCTCCGATTGAAGCTGCGGACTTTAATGGCGATGGTCTTGATGATTTACTATATCGACAAAATTCCAATGGTCTTGATGCATTCCGTCTAGCCCTGGGTGCGGGTAATGGTGGCTTTCAAGTATTACCTCTAGTTCAGCGGCAAGGTGAAGATTATTTTGAGCTAGTCGATATTAACTCTGATGCTTATCTAGATATTGTTTATTTTAATAGTGTTGATAAACATTGGTATGCACACTTATGGAACGGTGACAACTTAGGTGCGGCTCAACGTATCGATACGGGTTTAATATCCAGCAGCACAGCTTCTGTGAGGCAGCTGGTGGAGATTGCCGATTATGACGGCGATGGTGATGCTGATTTTATCGCCAGTATGGGTGATTTGCTTGCTGTCTTTCCAAATAACTGGCATAGCGCAAATGGAAGCATAGGCCGTACTCTGGGCGAACCCAGAATTCTAGGTTTCGATCTTGATGACGTTTTTGTTAGTGTTTCAGGTGCTTGGCGTCCCGTCGCAGACGATACGCCTGAAATTAAACTATTTTCCGATAGTGTGCGGGTAATCGATGTTGATGCTGATGGTGTGGTTGAGTTGCTGGTGCAAGTTGAGCAAGAGTTTTGTTTCGCTGGTACTCCTAACGATGATTTGAACTGCCCTCCTTCCTTTAATACTGGAAACAACAAAAAACTAAATGAATACCCAGAAGCTCTGCGTCCGTATTTGCAATATCAAATAGCTAGTGATGAGCTAAATGTTGGTGATGAAGGTGCGATCTTCGATGGTACTCGCGGGTCTATTAATGACGCAACGGTATGGGCCATTGCAAGATTAGATCCACAACAGGGTGAGCTTGTTTATAAAGTCGGTGATATCGGTGGAGCAGTAGGTTGTGCACCTTGTGACGGCTTTGTGTTTGCAGGAGCGCCGATTACTGCAGATATTAATGGTGATGGATTAACTGATGGTATTTCACTTGGTCGATTTGCCACAAGCAGTAATCCGGATTTGGAGTGGGGTTATAGCTTAAATCGAGGTAATGGGGTCTTTTTAACAAGCCCAGAAAATACATTGGACTATGATCGCGATAATCAACACTCGAATATCGCAGACTACAACGGTGATGGTTATCCGGACTTATGGGTTGCCGAGGGCGATCAATCTAATGATCGTTGGCGTGTGCATTTATGGGAGTGGACTAGCCAAGGCGGTCGATTTAATCCCATCGCTATAAACACACTTACAACTGCGGGTGAAATATTTTCCGGCACTGGTGAAAACTCACTGCATTCGGACCGCACTATTTTCATGGATGTCAATGGTGATGGTGTCAGCGATCCAATGTTGTTACGACGCGGCGGGAATGGGCAGTGGAGTGTATTCCCTGCAATCAATAGTAATGCTATAGGTGCTACGAGCCCTGCCTTTGTCATCACCAATATTAATAATGGTTTGGGTGATGCAGATGGTGATAACCAAGATGATTCAGACGGCGGTAACATCGCAATTCAATACAGCCGTTTGAGTGATATTGGTGTTTATGAACGTGATAATAATAGTTATATGGCTTGGTATGGTAGCGGAAAATCGCCTGTATACGATGTGATTTCATCGATGCCAGTGGTTAAGCAAGTGGCTAGCTCTTCCCCAGCTTGGTTCTTACAAAATACGGATCTGTCGGGAGCAGCAACGCCGCTTCAAAATGCAGAGCAAATTGAGCAATTTTACTATCGTGGCGGCAAATTGCAGGCCGGTGGCCGTGGCTTTTTAGGGTTCAGAAGTTTTGAACGTTTTGATGTGGAAGATCGCATTTTGAGTATTACTCGAATGCGTCAAGAGTTTCCATATACAGGGCGAGTACACGAACAAGAGAATTGGTTGGTGGTTCCAAATCAGAATCCTTTCCAAATTGCTGATGAAATCTCTAATCCTACAAAGCCGTGTTGGGCAGAAAATAGTTGTTTGCCTGTAGTATTGCCAATTGACCCTTGCGTTAACGAGCTTGGCTATGGTGACCCCTGTTCTGTCAGTATTACCCCCATTGACCCGAATATTACAGCACCACTGCCTAACAGTAACGGCCCCATGGGACCGACGCCAACACCGGTACAAGAGTCAAGCCACCGTATATTGCGCCAATACATGGGTTGGTCTCAGAAAAACTCTGCGCCAACCAACAATCGAGTGCACTTTGTTTACGACGCCGTTAGTTTAAGTGAGCAATATGAATTAGACACTACGCTGGTGGGGCGTGTTGTACGTGCAAACCGTTATGACGAACCGTTAACTACATTTTATGGGCAACTGAGTGGTAGCACAGAATATAGCTACGATAAAAATAACGCAGAAAATAATTGGGTACAGCGTGTAAGTACTAATTTAGATTATCACACCATTCCTAATGATCGTTGGGTGCTCAATCGAATACAGAAGCAAGATCAGACCTATAGTCGGTCAGGACAAACAACGCAAGTTAGAACACAAGAGTACGAGTATTTTCCCAACACTTACCTAATGCGCTCAGAGCGCATGAGTTCCTCAGTGGATCATCGCATGCTCCAAACGCAGTGGCAGCGTGATGTAATGGGAAATACTACGGAAACCCTTATTACAGGTACGGATATACACCCAGAAAGGCGTACTAACACCGAGTATGACTCATTGGGCCGATGGCCAGAAAAAGAATTTGTTTGGGTTCGACACCCATCAAATGGAGTGAATCAAAAACAACTGATCTCTGAAATAAGCACAAGAGATCGCTATGGCAATCCCGTTGTTAGTTATGATCAACAGCGTTTGCCTACTCGTTATTACTATGACGCGATGGGCCGACTGTATTACAACTGGTCACCTATCGGTAGCTGGCAGCGTGAAACGATGTTTAATGGGCACGGCAATGTATGCCCACAAGGAACAGCCTTTTATAGTCGGGTAGATAGCGTGGCTCCAAATGGACTTCATCAAGGCCGAGCAGCAACGCCGACCCAGTATACTTGCTACGACGTAGCCAGCCGTGAAATTCGTACCCGTACTCAAAACTTAGGTATTGATCAATGGATCTATCAAGATACCCAGTACGATTTAAGCGGTCGTCTTTTGGCGCAATCAATCCCCAGTAAAGATGCTCCTAATCCTTTGTTCCAAAACCGATGGTCGCGCTTTGCTTACGACGAATTGGGTCGTGAGTTATTGAGCCTGTTGCCCGACGGTGCACGTACTTTTACTGAGTACACCGCTCTAGAAAGTACCGTGATAAACCCTCGTGGGCACATCACTGTCTCGGCACGAAATATTCTTGATGAAGTCGTATGGACACAAGATGCTCTGGGTAATTACACAACATTCTTGTTCGATGCCGTCGGTAATCAAATCGAGATCGATGGACCATTAAGCGGTAGTATCGATCTGGTTGAAATTTCATACGATGGCTTCAATAACCGAACGGTTTTGAATGATCCAGACAAAGGTATGCGTGAGTATCTGGTAAACCCTTTGGGTGAAGAATTGTGTTCGCTGGATCAGCGAAGTCAAGCTATTCGCCAGTTCTACGATGGAGCTGGGCGTCTAATACGCCGTGTAGATCAAAGCAACGTCAGTAATGTATTGCAGTGCTCTGGGAATGCGGATAAAACGACGTTTTGGCGCTATAGTCATTCCCCCACATCCAGCGATTTTGGCCAGCTCATTGAGGAGCTCGATGATTTTCTGACCCGCTCGTACAATTATGACCCCTATGGGCGTATAAGCAGCGTTAACCATTTATTTCAAGGTCGTGGAGATGTTAGTTTCCTGCAACGTACCGAATACGATGAATTTGGACGAATCTTTCACCGCTTTGACGGAAGCCCCAATTTGGGGGGTGTTCGTTATGTTTACGATCAAACTGGCTATCGCACTATCATTCGCGAAGCCAACGATAGCAGTCGAGTTTATCAAGAGGTTCAAGAGTACGATGCCTTTGGCAATATAGCTCGGGAGCGCCAAGGTCATAATATAATGACGCTGCGTACTTATGATGAACGTGGTTTCTTGCGTGCTATACAAAGTGGGCACGATGGTATGGGCTGGGGCATTCAAGATCTCAGCATGCAATACGATGGCAATGGCAATCTGATGGAGCGGGTTGACTTTCGAACGAGTCAGCGTGAGCGTATTCAATACGATGAATTGGATCGCTTGGAGTGGGTCGATCTGACAATTCCGGGTGTGGGCAACACCTTACGCACCATGGAAATGGTGTATGACGAAGCGGGTCGAATCCTCAGTAAGGAAGGCGTGAATTATGGCTATAACCGACCAGGCCCTGCACACGGTGTTAAGGAAGCCGACGGTTATGTGTATCACTATGACGAAAACGGTAATCAGCGCTTAAAAACGCTGGGTGAAAACGCCTTAGTTCGTCGCCTTGAGTATACGCACTACGATAAGCCTTATTTGGTCAAACAAAGCTCCAACGAGAGCCGTTATCGATACGATGCACAACGCAATAAGCTAGAGCGTGAATCACGCATCAATAATGGTGTTAACCAGCGCACTTGGTATTTACCCGGTATCGAAATCGTTATCGATAGCCCGTTAGCACCTTCTGGTCAGCAAATCTACCGTTACCGCCGTCAAATTGATGGTGTCGCCCAAGTGACCGAGACCGGAGGCAACACAACGGAAACAGTTTATTACCACTACGATCATTTGAATTCGCTGGTGGGAATTAGCCCCGAAAACACACAAACCCAACATCTGTCATACGATGCCTTCGGGCGTAGGCGCCAAGCGAGTGATTGGAATACGCTAGAAAGCCCAATACAAATCAATCAAGCATTGCAACACACCGATCACGGCTATGGAGACCACGAAAGCCGCGACGAACTTGGCATGATCCACATGGGCGGCCGTACGTACGATCCAGCTCTGGGGCAGATGATGCAAGCCGATGCGGTTGTCCAAAGCCCGTTGAATGGTCAAAACTACAATCGTTATGCCTATGTGTTCAATAATCCTATGAGTTATACCGATCCGACTGGGTTTGTTAGTGAATTTGCTAACCGGCATTTTTCATCTTTTGCTGGTAACTCGGGTAGTCGTTCATTCAGCTTTTTTGATCTGCAAGGGTCATTACGTAAGCTTCCCCCTTAAGCGGACAGCTCAAAAGTAGAGAATTCTGTGTTTTTCAAAGCCTCAATGGGGGTCATGCCACCAAGGCTGTCATGATCACGTTCTTGGTTGTATTCCAACATCCAAGCCCAGGTCATTGCTCTG